>JAYTYH010000114.1:0-14434 GCA_043742485.1 Rhizobacter sp. | reverse complement strand
AAGTAGCGCAGGTGAGCGCCGCAGCAGAACGCGCGCTCCTCCCCGGTGACGATCAGCGCCCGCGTCTTGTCGCTGTCGATGAGGTCGAGCGCATCGTCGAACTCGGACAGGAGCTCGAGGGAGAGCGAGTTCATCTGCTTAGGCCGAGTCAAGGTGATGAGGGCAATGCCACGCTCGATCCATTCGAGGCGCAGCGCGACGCCGGTGAGGGTGGGTCCAGCGAAGGATGTGGCGGGCACGCGAAGTTCTCCAGAAGGCGCCGTGTGGCGCAGCGATGCGGAGGCGGGATCGCGCTCCGGCGGGGTCGACCGAGAATAGGTCGCCGCGCTAGAGCCTGTCAAGCCAACCGACCTTTCGTTCAGGCGCCGCACCGGACGTCGATAGACCGATCCTCATAGGAGGAACAGATCTGTCCAACGTCATGGTCTAACCCGACGGTCAGTTCATTGACCCTACAGACTAGAACGACTAAGATTCCAACCTGAAGCGCCCTGACGATGACCTGGACCTGCGAAGACTGGAACGACAAGCCATACATGCGGTGGGTCGGTGCGCGCGTGGTGCTGGCCGAAGGCGGCCGCAGCCGCGTCGAAATGCCGGTCGAGGTGCATCACCGGGGCGGGATGGGCACTGAGGCCGTCAACGGGGCCATCCTCGCCTACCTGCACGACGTTGCACAGGGCGTGGCTGTTCGGTCGACGCTCGACGACAGCGTGCGTGCCATCGCCACGCTCAACCTGAACGTCTCGTTCATCGGCGCGATGTCCGCCGAGGCAATCGTCGTATGCCTCGGCCGCGTGATCTCGGTGCGCACCGCCGTGGCCTTTGCCGAGAGTGAATTCATCGACGCCAACGGGCAGGTCTCTTGCCGCGGCGCCGGTACCTTCCGCATCCTGCGCGGCCGTCCGCGGCCGGTGCTCTGATTCAGAAAGAACCCACATGGATGTGTACGTAATGGGCGTGGCGATCCACCCCGCAGCCGAGGCAGTGCGCGATCTGCGCCTCGAGGAGATGGCCTACGCCACCGCCCGCGCCGCGCTCGACGATGCGGGTGTCAAGCGCGCCGACATCGACCACGTCACGCTTGCCGCGAGTGACGAGATCGACGCGCGTGGCATCACCAGCATGCTGCTGGCCGCGCCCTCAGGTGCCTATCTCAAGGACGAGATGCGCGTCACCGACTCGGGCTTGACCGGCCTCTGCCTCGGCGCCATGCGTGCCGGCTCGGGCGATCTTCAGCTCGGCCTCGTCGTGAGCTGGAACCAGAGCTCGGTCGGGCCGCTGGAAGACATTTCGCGCATGCGCGGCGAACCGTTCTTCCTGCGCCCCATCGGCCTCAACTTCGCGATCGCCGATGGTCTTTTCGCCGGCGCCACGATGGCCGCGCACGGCATCGGCGAGGCCGACGTCGCCGAGCGCGTGCGGGCCCGCATGCAGGCCGCAGCCAGTAACCCGCGCGCCGTGCGCCGGCCCGTGCTCACAACGGCAGCGATCGCCGGATCTCCGTCGGTCGCCTATCCGCTGCGTCAAGCCCACCGCGCTCCGGTGACCGACGGCGCCGTCGCGATGGTGCTGGCCTCCGCCGACTGGGTCCGTGCCCATCCCGACAAGCGTCCGCTGGCCCGCATCGCCGGCGCTTCCTGGACGGTCGACCGCTACCAGCTCGACGGCGATCGCCTTGCCAGCACCGCGCTCTTCGAGTCCACCTTGCAAGACGTGCTGAAGCGGGCCGGCGCCGACGGTGTCGACGCGCTCGATGTCGTCGAGCTCGAAGCGCAGAGCGCCTGGGTCGACTGCGCGCTCACGAAGGCGCTCGGCGCCGGCGGCCGCGTGTCAGTGAGCCCCTCCGGCGGCGCATGGGCCCAGAACCCTTATTTCTGCACCGGCCTACTTAACGCGGCTGAGGCGGTGCTGCAGGTCAGCGGCCGGGCCGGGCCGCATCAGGTGAAGGGCGCCAAGCGCGCCCTGGCGCACGGCACGTCGGGCTTCGCGCAGCAGACGCACGGATTCGTGGTGATGGAAGGAGTGCCCGCATGAAGCCGCAGAGTGCCGCAGTGATCGGCGTCGGCCAGACCGCGTTCCGGTCGCGCTACGACGAGTTGACGTACCCCGAACTGGCTCAGGAAGCCGTGATGCTGGCGCTGAAAGACGCCGGCCTCGAGCCCGGCCAGATCGACGCCGTCGTCTTCTCGATGGCGCCGACCACGTTCATGGGCGTGGCCGATGCCGACAAGTGGGCGGTCGATTCCATCTGGGCGCGCGGCAAACCGTTCATGCGCGTGCACACCGGCGGTGCGACCGGCGGCTCGGCCTTCCAGGCCGGCTACTCGCACGTCGCCTCGGGCCAGTACGGCACGGTGCTCGTGGTCGGCGCCGACCGCATCACCGAGACGCCCGACGCGCAGTTCGTGCTCAACCTCATCTGGGACCCGTTCTACGAACAGGACTTCGCCCTCAACACGGTGACGATGACGGCGCTCGCCACGCAGCGCTACATGCACAAATACGGCACCACCGAAGAGCAGTACGCCAACGTCGTGGTGCGGGCCCGCAAGAACGCGCTGAACAACCCTTCGGCCCACCTCAAGGGCGCGATCGACATCGCCGCGGTGATGAACTCGAAGCGCGTGTCGTGGCCCTACAAGCTGTTCGACATCTGCCCGCGCTCTGCCGGCGCGGCGGCGGTGGTCATCACCACCGAGGAACTGGCCCGCGAGCGCTGCACGCGACCTGCGTTCATCACGGGCACTGCGGGCGTCTCGAACACGGTGTTCATGGGCGACTGCATGGGCCCCGAGGCCGACACCGACATGGCCGATTTCTCCGAGCTCAAGATCGCGGCGCGCGAGTGCTATCGCCAGGCCGGCATCACCGACCCGATGAAGCAGGTGCAGGCGGTCGAGATTTATGACCCGTTCAGCTCGTTCCAATTTCCGCAGCTCGAGTCGCTCGGCTTCTGCGAAAGCGGCACCGCACAGAACCTGAGCGACGAAGGCGCGTTCGACATGGATGGCCAGCTCGCCGTCAACCCATCGGGCGGCACGCTGTGTACGAACCCGATCGGCGTCACCGGCCTCGTTCGCGCGGCCGAAGCGGCACGCCAGGTCATGGGCCGATCGGTGGCGATGCAGGTCAAGGATGTGCACAACGTCGTCGCCACCGCGATCGGCGGCTCGACCCAATTCTTCACCGTCACGATGTTGAGCGACGAGCCGCGCAGAGCCGCGGCCAGCGCCTAAGAGGAACCATTCGCATGAGCAAGAGCAACACCGCAGCGGCCACCCCGGCCCATCACGTCATCCACGGCGAGTGGCACGTTCGCTATAACTATCCCATCGGCGAGGTCGGCGCGCGCTTCTTCGATGCGCTGAAGGAAAAGCGCATCGTCGCCACCCGGTGCAGCGCGTCGGGCATCACCTACCTGCCGCCGCGCGCCTACTGCGAGCGAAGCTTCGAGAAGTGCGACGGCTTCGTCGACGCCGGCATGGAAGGCACCATCGAGGCCGCCACCATCGTGAGCGCCGCCTTCGACAACCTGCCGCCGCCGCCCTACGCCATCGCTTACGTGCGGCTCGACGGCGTCAGCACCGCGATGGTCAACTTCGTGCGCGGCATGGACCTGGGCAACGTGCCCGCGGCTGCCGGCAAGCTCAAGCCGGGCACCCGCGTGAGGGTGGAGTTCATCGACGCGCCGGAAGGCAAGATTACGGACTTCCACTACGTCCTGGCCTGACCACCGGGCCTGACCTTAGAGTGAGCATCCTTTCCACCCGCGTCGATCCGCAGTCCGCCAGTTTCCAGAGCAACGCCAGCCACTACGACGCGCTCCTCGCCGAATTGCGCGCCCGCCACGGGCACGTGCTCGCCGGCGGTGGGCCGAAGCTCGTCGCCCGCCATCACGAACGCAAGAAGATGCTGGCGCGTGAGCGCATCGATCTGCTGCTCGACCCGCTCTCGCCGTTCCTCGAGCTCTCGCCGCTCGCCGCCTGGGGCCTCTACGACAACGCCGTACCCTCGGCCGGCATCGTCACCGGGATCGGCACGATCGCCGGCACGGCGTGCATGCTGATCGCCAACGACGCCACCGTGAAGGGCGGCTCGTTCTTCGCCGAGACGGTGAAGAAGCACGTGCGCGCGCAAGACATCGCCGAGCAGCATCGCCTGCCCGTCATCTACCTCGTCGACTGCGGGGGCGCCTACCTGCCCCAGCAGGACCGCGTGTTCCCCGACAAGGACCACTTCGGCAACACCTTCTATCGCCAGTGCCGCATGTCGGCCGCCGGCATTCCGCAGATCTCGGCGGTGTTCGGCGGCTGCACGGCTGGCGGCGCCTACATCCCGGCGCTATCCGACGAGGTCGTGATGGTGCGCGGCCAGGCCCGCATCCACCTCGGTGGTCCGCAGATCGTGAAGGCCGCGATCAACGAGATCGTCGACGGCGAGACGCTCGGCGGCGCCGAGATGCACACCCGCGTTTCGGGCGTCTCCGACTACCTCGCCGAGAACGAGGCGCAGGCGCTGGTGCGCGTGCGCGACATCGTCGCCAACCTCAACCGGCCGCGACCACTGCACGGCGCGCTGCGCGAGCCGAAGCCGCCGCGCTTCGACATCGCCGAGCTGCGCGGCGTGATCCCGCCTGGCCTCAAAGAAACGTACGACGTGCGCGAAGTCATCGCCCGCCTCGTCGACGATTCCGAGTTCCAGGAGTTCAAGCCGGATTTCGGCTCCACGCTCGTGTGCGGCGCCGCCCATTGGTGCGGCTTTCCGGTCGGCATCCTGGCCAACAACGGCGTGCTGTTCTCCGAGTCGGCAGTCAAGGGCGCACACTTCATCGAGCTCTGCAACCAGCGCCAGATTCCGCTGCTCTTCCTGCAGAACATCACCGGCTTCATGGTCGGCACTGAGGCCGAGCGCGGCGGCATTGCGCGGCACAGCGCCAAGCTCGTCTACGCGATGGCGACGGCCCGCGTGCCGCGCCTCACGGTGATCATCGGCGGCTCGTTCGGGGCCGGCAACTACGGCATGTGCGGGCGCGGCTTCGACCCGCGCTTCCTGTTCGCCTGGCCCAACTCGCGCATCGCCACGATGAGCGCCGACGTCGCCGCCACCGTGCTCACCGACCTGCGCCGCAGCAGCCTGAAAGCCACCGCCAACGACGCCGAGATCGCCGAGATCGACCGCGCCACGCGGGCCCAGTTCACCGAGCAGAGCGACCCGTACTACGCCACCGCGCGTCTGTGGGACGACGGCCTCATCGAGCCCTCGGAAACGCGCGAGGTGATCGGCCTGTGCCTAGCGCTCGCCGCCGCCGAGCCGCCGGTCACGGGCCCGTCGCCCGTATTCCGGATGTAAGGCCGTGGCGATGTTCGAATCCCTCCTGATCGCCAACCGGGGCGAGATCGCCTGTCGGATCATCCGCACCGCGCGCCGGCTCGGCCTGCGCACGATCGCCGTTTATTCCGACGCCGACGCCGGCGCCCGCCACGTGCGCGAGGCCGACGCGGCCGTGCGCATCGGCCCGGCCGACGTCGCCCGCAGCTACCTCGATGCCGAGGCCATCGTGCAGGCCGCGATCGCGTCGGGCGCGAGCGCCATCCATCCCGGCTACGGCTTCCTTTCCGAGAGCACGCAGCTCGTGCGCCGCTGCATGGAGCACGGCATCGCCTGGGTCGGCCCGCGTGCCGATGTCATCGAGCGCATGGGCTCGAAGATCGAATCGAAGCGCATCGCGACCGCGGCCGACGTGCCGTGCGTGCCGGGCTATCACGGCGAATCGCAGGAGCCGAAGCGGCTGCTCGAGGAAGCTCGTGCGATCGGCGTGCCGCTGCTCATCAAGGCCAGCGCCGGCGGCGGCGGCAAGGGCATGCGCCGTGTCGACAACCTCGCCGACTTTGCAGCCCAACTCGAGATCGCCAAGCGCGAGTCGATGCGCGCCTTCGGCGACGACCGCGTGCTGATCGAGAGGCTCATCGAGCGCCCGCGCCACCTCGAGGTGCAACTCGCCGGTGACAAGCACGGCCACCTCGTTCACCTGTTCGAGCGCGAATGCTCGATCCAGCGCAACTACCAGAAGTTGATCGAGGAAGCGCCCGCGCCGTGCCTGTCCGCGCTCGTGCGCGAGCGGCTCTTCGACGCGGCGTTGAAGCTCGGCCGCGAGATCGGCTACGACTCGCTCGGCACCGTCGAGTTCGTGCTCGCCGAGGGCGCCGACAAGCCGTATTTCCTCGAGATGAACACGCGCCTGCAGGTCGAGCATCCGGTCACCGAGCAGGTGACGGGGCTCGATCTCGTCGAGTGGCAGATCCGCATCGCCGCAGGCGAGGGGCTGCCGCTGGCGCAGGCCGATATCGGCGTGACCGGCTGGGCCGTGGAGGCCCGTGTCAACTGCGAAGACCCGGCCCACGGCCACCGGCCCGAGTTCGGCACCGTCGGCCACTACGCGGAGCCGGCGCTGCCCGGCCTGCGCGTCGAGAGCGGCATCGCCGCCGGCTCGGTCGTCTCGCCGCACTACGACTCGATGGTCGCCAAGCTCATCGGCTACGGCGCCACGCGCGCCCAGGCGATCGACCGCCTGCACGACGGCTTGGCCGCATTCGACGCCGCGGGCATCGGCACCAACCAGGCCTTGCTGCGCGCTATCGTCGACCACTCCCTGTTCCGCAGCGGTCGTCTGACGACGGGATTTCTCAGCGAGGCCTTACCCGACGGCTGGCATGAAGACGCCGCTGCCCTGCGCGGTGCCCGCCTCGCTGCCGCCTTGCTCGCGCTGCGCGAGCGCGAAGGCCGCACCGCCGATGCGCGCGATCCATGGCAGCGGGCCACCGGCTATCGCTTCATGGCCGCGGCGGGTCGTCGCGCCGCGATGCGCGTGCGCGTGGCGCGCGACGGCGAAGAGACGCTGCTCTCGATCGAGCATGAAGTCCCCGGCCGCTTCCTCGTCCGTATCGGCGATGGAGACGCCGAGCCCTTCCGCGCCGACTGGCCGGCCGAAGACACCGTCGTGCTCTCGCCAAGCCATGGCCCGACCCGCCGCTACCTGCTCGCCCGCGACGGCGAGACCACCGTCGTCAACCACCTCGGCACGCGCTGGCGCCTTCAGGTGCTGAACGAGGCGAGGGCGCTGGGGCGTGCGGCAACGCAAGGCGTCGCGCAAGGCGACGAACTGCGCTCCGAGATGCCGGGCGCGGTGACGGAGATCCACGTCGCCGCCGGAGATGCGGTGGCCGCTGGCGACGTGCTCGTCGTCATGGAGGCCATGAAGCTCATCTTCCCGCTGGTGGCGGCGCGTGCCGGCACCGTGGCCGCGGTGCTGTGCAAGCCCGGCGACGTGGTGCCGCGCGGCCAGACGATGGTGCAGCTCGAGCCGCTCGCGGCGGTCTCGGAACTGGAAGCGAAAGTCGAAGCATGACGATCCAGGGCAAGACGATGCGCGGCCTCTATTTCGAGGAGTTCAGCGTCGGCATGACGTTCGAACACGCGCTCACGCGCACCGTCACCGAGTGGGACAACGTCCAGTTCTCGACAATGACGATGAACCCCCAACCGCTCCACGTCGACGCACATTTCTCGGCGCAGACTGAGTTCGGCCGCCCGCTCGTCAACAGTCTCTTCACGCTCGGCTTGATGATCGGCATCTCGGTGGCCGAGACCACGTTGCGCACGACCATCGCCAACCTCGGAATGCGCGAGGTGCTGTTCCCGGCGCCGGTGTTCCAGGGCGACACGCTGCATGTGAAGACCGAGGTGTTGTCGATGCGCGCCAGTGGCTCGCGGCCAGCAGCCGGAATCGTCGAGTTCAGGCACACGGCGTTCAATCAGGCCGACGTGGAGGTCGCCCGCTGCACGCGCAGCGCCTTCATGCATCGGCTCCCCGCCGCCATCATCGCCGCCTGACACGGCCGCGACCATGACCGCCGCGATCCGCTCCTGGCTCTTCGTGCCCGGCGACAGCGCCCGCAAGATCGAGCGCGCGCTCCAGGGCACCGCTGACGCGCTCATCTTCGACTGGGAAGACGCCGTCGCGCCAGCCGCGAAAGCCGAGGCGCGCGTCACCACCGTGGCCGCGCTCGCCGCCGCGCACGCACCGGCCCCGCGCTGCTGGATACGCGTCAACGCCCTCGCTTCGCCCGAATTCGCGGCTGACCTCGCCGCGCTGCCGGCCGCCGCCATCGCCATCGCCGGCATCGTGCTGCCCAAGTGCTGCGGGCCGGCCGACTTGGCGCGCGCCGGCGCGGCGCTGGCCACCGTGGAGGCGGAGGCGGGCATCACGGCCGGGCGGCTCGGCATCGTCGGCATCGCCACCGAAAACGCTGCCTCCGTCCTTGCCCTCGCCGATTTTCGCCACCCGCTCCCGCGGCTCGTGGCGCTGATGTGGGGCGGGGAGGACTTGTCCGGCGACCTCGGCGTGGCCCGCAACCGCGACGACGAAGGCCGCTATCGCGAGCCCTTTCGCCTCGCGCGAAGCATGGTGCTGCTGGCGGCCGCCGCGGCCCAATGCGCAGCGATCGATGCGGTGTTCGTGGACGTGCGCGACATCGAGGCGCTTGCCGCGGAGTGCCGCGAAGGGCGGGCCGATGGTTTCGTGGCGAAGGCCGCCATCCACCCGGGGCAGATCGAGACGATCAGCGAGGCGTTCAGGCCCACGGCCGAGGAACGCGAATGGGCGGTGCAGGTAGAGGCGGCGCTGGCGTCGGACGGCGTGGCCGTGATTGCCGGGAAGATGGTCGATGCACCACATCTGCGTGTGGCCAGGCGCATTCTCGGGCGCTAGGACGCGCAACCGCTGTGCAGCGGAGGTCGGACTCGCCCGACCCGGCCGTCCGATCGATGGCATTGCCAAGACCACACCACGCTCGTTGCCGCAGTGAAGGCAGCCGGTCTGGTCGGCACGTTCATGGGTGCCGGCCAGTTTGACTTGTTGGGTGAGACCACGAACAGCGAATCAGCGGGCGTGCCGCTACCGCCTGACCTCGATCCCCTCCCGCTCCCGATCCCACAGCTCCGCCCTGCGCTCCTGCGCATCCCGCTTGAGCTTGTACTTCTCCAGCTTCTCGCTCGCGGTCTTGGGAAGTTCGTCGATGAACTCCACGAATCTCGGCACCATGAAATAGCTCATGTGCTCGGCGGCGAAGTGCACCACGTCGGCGTGAGTGAGCGTTTCGCCCGGCTTGGTCACGACGTAGACCATTACGTCGTCCTCGCTCATCTCGGAGGCGACAGGAATCGCGGCTACCTCCAGGATCGCCGGGTGGCGTGAAAGGATCAGTTCCACCTCGTAGGCCGAGATGTTCTCGCCGCGGCGGCGGATCGCCTCCTTCTTGCGGTCGACGAAATAGAGGTAGCCGTCGGCGTCGAGATTGCCGCGGTCGCCGGTTTTGAACCACTCGCCCACGAACTCGCTAGCGGTGGCTTCGGCCATCTTGTAGTAGCCCTTCATCATCGAGCCGGGCTGGAGCGGCCGCATCCAGATCTCGCCGACCTGGCCGGTGGCGAGGTCGCGCTCGTCGTCGCCCACGATGCGCAGCTCGCAGGCGCCGCGTGGGCTGCCGGCCGAGCCGGCCTTTTCGGGCGGGTCGTCGGGCGTGAAGCGCGTCATCGCGAAGTTCTCGGTCATCGCGAACACCGAGGTGATCGTGACGCCGTAGCGCGCCTGCATCTCTGCGTAGATCTCCTTGGGCACCGGCACCGTCATGCACAGGCGCAGCTTGTGGTCGCGTTCGTGCGGGCCGGGCGGCAGCTTCCAGATGATGTTGGTCATCGCGCCGAGCGTGTTGAACTGCGTGGCGCCGGTGGCGCGGATGTCGCTCCAGAAACGCGTGGCCGAGAAACGCGGGGCCAGCGCCACGGCGGCGTCGGCCCAGAGCGCGGCGTAGCACGTGTACCAGATGGCGTTGCCGTGAAAGAGCGGCAGGCAGGTGTAGAGCACGTCGTCGGGGCGGTAGCCGAAGTCGATTGCCAGCGCCCGGCCCACGGCGTGGCCCTGCGAGTGCGGGCACATCACGCCCTTCGAAGGACCGGTGGTGCCCGACGTGTACATGATGAGGTGGGTGTCGTCGTGCGCCACGGCGTCGAGCGGCGGTGGCGACGAGTCGCCCGAGTCGAGTTCGGCGAGCGCACGAACGGGAACGCCGTCGGCGCCGAGGCCGAGCACGGCCACTTCGTGCGGGCCGCGATAGACATACTGCGCGACCTTGCCGAGCTGGGATGCGATCGCCGCCACTCGGTCGACCCATTCGTCGTCGACGACAACGCAGGTGGCGTCCGATTGATCGACGAAGTAGCGCAGCATCTCGGCCTTGGCGGCGGTGTTGATCGGCACCGCCACCGCGCCGATCTTGCCGAGACCCCAGCAGACCCAGAAGAACTCGGGGCAGTTCGGCAGCATCACCGCGACGTGGTCGCCGTGGCCGATGCCCAGCGCCTCGAAGCCGTGGGCGTAGCGGTTGGTCATGGCCTCGAGCTCGCCGTAGCTCCAGTGCCGGCCTTGCCAGATCAGGAAGGTGTGCTCGGGAATGCGGGCGGCCTTCTCGGCCAGGATGCGGCCCATCGTCCGCTCGTTCAGTGCGTAGTCGCGCATCGCGATCCTCTTCGTGTCTTCGTCGCTCGGAGCGCCGCGCCTGCCGCTGCTCATTCGCCCAGGTAGGCCTCGGTGAGCTCGTGGCGCGAGGCCAGCTCCTGCGGCGTGCCCTGCATCACCAGACGGCCGTGCTTGAGCACGTAGACGCGGTCGGCCATCTTCATCACGAGGTGGGCGTTCTGCTCAACGACGACCACCGTGATGCCCTGCTCGCGCAGGATCTGGAGATGGTTGAACACCTGCTTGACGATCACCGGCGCGAGCCCGAGGCTGACTTCGTCGGCCAGCAGCAGGCGCGGTCGGCCCATCAGCGCGCGCGCCAGGGCGAGCATCTGCTGTTCGCCGCCGCTGAGCGTGGAGCCCTCCTGCTTCTCGCGGCGCGCCAGCGAGGGGAACATCTCCAGCATGCGGGCGCTGTCGGCGGCCACCTCGGCGCGCGAGCGCCGGGTGTGTGCGCCGACGAGCAGGTTCTCGCGCACCGTGAGGTCGGGAAAGATGCCGCGACCCTCGGGCACATGGGCGATGCCGAGGCGAACGATGCCGTCGGGCGTGGTCGCGCCGATGTCCTGGCCGTCGAGGCGGATGCTGCCGCTCTTCGCCCGCACCAGGCCGCTGATCGTTCGCAGCAGCGTCGTCTTGCCAGCGCCGTTGGCGCCGAGGATGCCGACCAGCTGGCCGCGTTCGACCTTGAGTGCCACCTCGCGCAGGGCGCGGATCGGGCCGTAGTCGACCGTCAGGGCTTCGACCTCAAGCATGTGCATCGGTCTCGGCTTCGGCAGGCAGCTCACCCAGGTAGGCCATGAGGACGCGCGGGTCGGCGAGCACGGCCTCGGGCGTACCCTCGGCGATCACTCGGCCGGCGTCGAGAACGACGGCGCTGTCGCACAGGCGACGCACCAGGCCCATGTTGTGCTCGACCAGCAGCACCGACAGGCCGCCCTCGGCGCGCAACTCGAGCACCAGCCGGGCGAGGTGATCGATCTCTTCCTCGTTGAGGCCGGCGATCGGCTCGTCGAGCAGCAGCACCTTCGCGCCCAGCAGCACGACCCGGCCGAGCTCGAGAAGCTTGCGGTGTCCATAGGGCAGGGCGCCGCTGCGCATATGCAGGCTTCCCGCGAGGCCGATGCGCGTGGCCACGGCCACCGCCTCGGCGCGGGCGCATTCCTCGGCGCGGCGCACCGAGGGCGTGCCGACCATCTCGGCGAGTACCGAGTAGCCGAGGCTGCGGTGGCTGGCCACCTGCAGGTTCTCGAGCACGCTCAGCTCAGCGATCACCTGCGGGTGCTGGAAGACGCGGCCGAGGCCGAGGCCGGTGATCTGGTCGGGCCGGCGGCCGTTGAGCACCACGCCGCCCAGGCGCACCTCGCCGGCGCCGGGCCGGGTGATGCCGGAGATGCAATTGAGCAGCGTGCTCTTGCCGGCGCCGTTCGGCCCGATCAGGCCGACGATGCGCCCCGGGGCAAGCGTGAGCGAGACGTCCTGCAAGGCCTGCAAGCCACCGAAGCGGACGCTGACGCCGCGCACCTCCAGGCTGGCCGCGGCGCTCATGCAGACGCTTTCGAGAAACGGCGCGTCAGGCTGGCGAGGCCGCCGGGGAGCAGGATCACGACGAGCATCAGCGAGAGCCCGAAGATGAGCCCGGGCGCATCCTTGAAGCCGCGCAGCGCCTCCGGGACGATCACGTAGAACGCCGCGCCGAGCAGCGCCCCGCCCACGCTGCCCATGCCGCCGATGACGATCATGGCCAGGAACATGATCGACATGTTCACGTTGAAGCTCTCGGGGTTGATGTAGCGCACCAGGTTGGCGTATAGCCCGCCCGCGACCGCCGTGTAGAAGGCGCTGACCGCGAAGGCCACGACCTTGTAGCGCGCCACCTGGATGCCGGTGCAGGCGGCAGCCGTCTCGCTCTCGCGCAGCATGGTCAGGGCACGCCCGGTGCGGCCGCGTGCGAGCTGGTAGGCAGCCCAGGTGCCGGCGGCCAGCGCTACCGCGATCACGCCGGTCATGCGCGCGCCCTCGGCGAGCGAGAGGCCGAACAGCATCGGCGTTGGCACCTGGAGGCCACCGCCGCCACCGGTCATGGTGCGCCACTCGAAGATCATCTTCTGGGTGACGATGCCGAAGCCGAGCGTGGCGATCGCGAGGTAAAGGTTCTTCAGTCGCAGCGCCGGCAGCGCGACCAGCGCGCCGATGGCGGTGGCCAGCACGCCAGCCACCGGAATCGCGATCCAGAAGGGCAGGCCCAGCCGCTGCGCGAGAAGGGCCGACGCATACGCACCGATGGCGAAGAAGCCGGCGTGGCCGAGGCTGATCTGGCCCGAGAAGCCGGTGAGCAGCGCCAGGCCGATCGCCACCAGCGCGAAGATGCCGGTGAGGTTGAGGACGTAGACGAAGTAGCCGCCGCCGAAGGCCGCCGTCGCCGCGACGGCGAGCGCTATGGCGGCGACGACGAGCTTGCTGCGCATCGTCGAACGCGGGAAGTTGCTGCCGGCCGCGGGGTCCATCACGGGCGGCTCAGAACTTCTGCGATTTCACGCGGCCGAAGATGCCGGCCGGCGCGACGATCAGCACCACGATGATGAGCAGGAACGAGAGCGCCTCGCCGAAGCTGCCCGAGACATAGGCGCCCATCAGGTTCTCGATCACGCCGAGCAGGAGGCCGCCCACGAACACGCCGCCCAGGCTCGAGAGGCCGCCGAGCACGGCGCCGGCGAAGCCCTTGATCAGCAGCGGCCCCATCATGTTGACGTCGAGAAAGAGGATCGGCGCGACCAGCATGCCAGCGACGACACCGGCGACGCTGCCCATCGCCCAGGCCAGCGCGAACGAGCGGTTGACCGAGATGCCCATCAGCTTGGCGACCTGCTGGTTCTGGCTCGCCGCGCGCAGGGCCACGCCGGCACGGGTGTGGCTAAGGATCAGCGTGAACAGGATGACCATCACTAACGAGACGATGATCGTGAGCGCGCTGTCGGGCGAGACGTTGACGCCGAACAGCTTGAACACCGGCAGGTCGCTCACCGGGCTGGTGAAGACGTTGGTCTGGTTGCCCCAGATCATGCCGGCCACGCTGTGCAGCGCCATGTTCAGGCCCAGCGTGGCGATCACCGCATTCATGATCGGCGCCCCGAGCAGCGGCCGGATCACCACCTGCTGCACCACGATGCCCTGCAGCGCGGCGAACGCCAGCGTCGCGGGCAGCACGATCCACCACGAGAGCTTGTAGGTGGTGAGCAGGCTGAAGGCGACGAAGGTCGCGAACATCGCCATCTCGCCCTGGGCGAAGTTCGGCACGTCGGTCGCCTGCAGCACCAGCACGATGGCGATGCCGATCAGGGCGTAGAGGCTGCCCGAGGTGAGGCCGCCGATGACGAGCTCGGAAATCATGCCGTCGCATCCTCGGTGGCGAGCGCGCGCAGGCGCTGCCGCCGCGCTGCGCCGGTGAGCGCTTCGAGGAAGCGCAGGCCGCGCGGATCGATCTGCGTGCGTAGCAGCACCAGCTCGGCGGCGCTCGGCGGCGCCGCCACGGGGGTCTCGGGCGACCACTCGAGCGCGAAGCCGGTCTGCGCGTCGATCTCGGCACGGCTCGCGCCGAGGTGCAGCTGCGTCCCCCGGAGCCGGCCCTCGGGGCCGGTCGCGAGCACGCCGAGGTTGGTGATCACCGTGATCGCCTGCGGGTTGCCTTCGGCGCTGCCGGGATGACCCGCGGCGCTGCGGAAATCGAGCTCGGGCACGAACACCTGCCGCGTGTGCCGCGGCGTGTAGTAGTAGAAGCGCCGCGCCACGGTCGAGGCGTCGGGGATGCCGGCCGAGCCCGGGAAGCGGACCTTCGGCCGGGCGTGCGGGCCGATGCAG
>JAYTYH010000113.1:0-1526 GCA_043742485.1 Rhizobacter sp. | reverse complement strand
CAGTGATTCTAGCGGCGGCGGCGAAATCCTATGATCGCGCGATGATTCCCGAGCACGTGCAGCCATGGGCGACTTGCGACCGCCGCCGACTGCGCGAGGTGCGCGGCGTTCTCACCGACATTGACGACACCCTCACCACCGAAGGCGTGATCCCGATGGGCGTCGCCGCGGCGCTGGCCGCGCTGCGCGAGGTCGGCCTGCCGGTGCTGGCAGTGACGGGCCGACCGATGGGCTGGAGCGTGCCCATCGTCGAAGGCATGCCGGTGGCGGCCGTCGTCGCCGAGAACGGCGCCGTGGCGCTGTTTCGCGAAGCCGACGAGACACGCATCGAATACGCGCAGGGCGAGGCCGAGCGCGCCGTCAACGCGCGGCGCCTGATGGCGGCGGCGGCCCGGGTTCTGCGCGAGGTGCCGGGCGCCGCGCTGGCGCGCGACAGCGCCGGCCGCGTCACCGACATCGCGATCGATCATGCCGAGTTCGCGCACCTCTCCGAGGCCACGATTGAGCGGGTGGTGGCGGTGATGCGCGCGGAGGGCATGCACGCGACCGTGAGCTCGATCCACGTCAATGGCTGGTTCGGCGACCACAGCAAGGTCACGGGTGCGCGCTGGATCGTGCGCCGCCTGCTCGGCCGCGACCTCGACGCCGAGCGCGAGCACTGGCTCTACGTCGGCGATTCCACCAACGACCAGCTCATGTTCGGCCACTTCCCGCTCTCGGTCGGCGTCGCCAACCTGGCCGACTTCGCCGACCGCCTGACGCAGTGGCCGGCCTTCATCACCCGCCACGATCGCGGCCGCGGCTTCGTCGAGGTCGCCGAGGCGCTGCTGGCGGCGCACGGCCGGTGAAGGTCGGCGGCCACCGACCTTCACCCCTGCTGGCCGCGGCGGCGCTGGCGCTGGCGTCGGCCGTATCGCTCGGCTTCGGCCGCTTCGCCTACGGCCTGCTGCTGCCGTCGATGCGGGCCGACCTGGCGTGGAGCTACTTCACTGCCGGCGCCATGAACACCGTCAACGCGGCCGGCTACTGCGCCGGTGCGCTGGCGGCCCCGGCGGCGTTGCGCCGCTGGCCGGCCGGGCGCGTGCTCGCAATCAGCACCGCCGCGACGGCGCTCACGCTCGCCGCCCACGGCCTGGTGGCGACCGATGCGGCGCTCTACCTGCTGCGCGCCCTGGCCGGCGCGGTGAGCGCGCTGTCGCTGGTATCGGGCGCCATCGTCGCGGCGCGGGTCGCCGGCCTCGCGCCGCCACCGGGAAGCCGTGGCGTCCCGGTCGGCCTCGTGCTCGGGCTCTACTATGGCGGAACGGGCCTCGGCATCGTCGTGACGGCGGTGGTCGTGCCCGTGTCGCTGGGCAGCGACGGCTTGCACCCCTGGCAATTGCCGTGGATCGGCATCGGCGCGATCGCGCTGTTAGCGTCGGCAGCCGTGGCTCGCGTCGTGCGCGATCCCGGCGACGCCCGGGCGTCATCCGGGACGCCCGCACCACGCCGCGAGCCCCTGCCACTGCGTGCGTTTCTGCCCTCGC
>JAYTYH010000112.1:0-8922 GCA_043742485.1 Rhizobacter sp. | reverse complement strand
GCCATCGACGAAGAACGATTCGTTGCTCTGATATGGAACGACGATGTCGTCCATGAGCCGGGCGAATGTGAGATCTACCTGCAACAAGGGACGATCGTGACCCTCGGCCTCCGCGAATACGGCGTAACGGTCTGCGGGTGTTGCGTCCATGGTGCCTTGGCGGAGTTCTTGGGAGCTAACGTGATATCGACGACACGTCACTCGTAGTCATATCCCGTCCCGAAACCGGACGCCGTATCCACTGACGTTTCGTGCAGAGAGCATTGACACTGGCTCTGCAGACGGATACTGTACATGTATACAGTAGTCGGTTGAGGGTGAAAGTGGACAACGACGAGGGGAAGATCGAGGAGGAAAGTGGACGGGGGAATGGCGATGGCGATGGCGACGGCGACGGCGCCGTCGGTGCGCGCAGCGCCGGCTGCCTTGCCATCACCACTGCCACCGCATCGCCGTCAGGCGACACGACCCTTCGGGCCGCGCCTCGCTTGCTCGATGCCTTGCGTGAACGGCTGCGGTACATGCACTACAGCTTACGGACCGAGGAGGCGTACGTCTACTGGGTGCGTGGCTTTGTGCGCTGGGCGGGGCTGCGCCATCCGCGCACGCTGGGCGCCGTGGAGGTGCAGGGCTATCTGGTGATGCTGGCCAACGAGCGCCGCGTCGCTGCGTCCACGCACCGGCAGGCCTTGAGCGCGCTTCTCTTTCTCTACCGCGAGGTGCTGGGGGTCGACATGCCCTGGCTCAAGGAGCTCGGCCGGCCGGTGGCGAACAAGCGCATTCCGGTCGTGCTGACACAGCTCGAGGTGCAGGCGCTCTTGGCACGCATGAGCGACGGTGCCGTCACCGGGCTGCTGGCGCGGCTCCTCTACGGCACGGGGATGCGGCTGCTCGAAGGCGTGCGCCTGCGCGTGAAAGACCTCGACTTCGTGCGCCAGGTCATCGTCGTGCGCGACGGCAAGGGCGGCAAGGACCGCGTCGTCATGCTGCCGCGCGCGCTCGAGGCGCCGCTGCGCGCGCAGCTCCTGCACGCGCGCCGGCTCTGGCGGCTCGACCAGGACCGCGGCCGTGGCGGCGTTTACCTGCCGCATGCGCTGGCGGCCAAGTACAAGCGCGCGGCCGAGAGCTGGGCCTGGTTCTGGGTCTTCCCGGCCGACGCCATCAGCAGCGACCCGCGCAGCGACGCCGTGCATCGTCACCACGTTCACGAAAAGCGCCTGCAGCGCGACCTGAAGGCGGCGGTCGAGGCCGCAGGCATCGCCAAGCCGGCCACCGTGCACACGCTGCGCCACTCCTTCGCCACCCACCTGCTGCAGGCCGGCACCGACATACGCACCGTGCAGTCGCTGCTCGGCCATGCCGATGTCAGCACGACGATGATCTACACGCATGTCCTGAAGTCGGCCGCGGCCGGCACGGCGAGCCCGCTCGACGGCTTGATGATGTCGATGCCCGGCGACAACGACAACGACAACGACGCCAGCGACCCTGCCGGCCATGCCGGCCCGGCCGGCCGGCGCCCGCCTCGCGTCCGTGAGCCTTTCCCGTGCTACCGAGTTACGCCGAGCTTCACTGCCGCAGCAACTTCAGCTTCCTGACGGGCGCGTCGCACCCCGAGGAGCTGGTCGAGCGCGCCGCCGCGCTCGGCTACGGCGCGCTCGCCATCACCGACGAGTGCTCGCTGGCCGGTGTCGTGCGCGCCCACGGCGAGGCGGTGGCGCGCAGCTTTCACCTCATCGTCGGCAGCGAGATGAAGCTGGTGATGCCGGGCAGCGGCGCGCCGCATGCGCGGCTCGTGCTGCTGGCGCAGTCGCGGCGCGGCTACGGCAACCTCTCGCACTGGATCTCGGTGGCACGCCGGCGCGCCGAGAAAGGCAACTACCTGGCCCACCCCGGCGACCTCGAAGGCAAGGTGCCCAACGCGCCGATGCTGGCCGGCCTGCCCGGTTGCCTGGCGCTGCTGGTGCCTTCGGTCGGGCAATCGTTCGAGGAGCTCTTCGCCCACGCCATGTGGCTGAAGACGTGGTTCCAGGAACGCGCCTGCCTCGCCCTCGAGCTGCTCCACCGCGCCGGCGACGACGGCCTCGTCGAGCGCGTGCTGCGGGTCGCGCAGTTCACCGGCCTCGGCATCGCCGCCGCCGGCGACGTGCTCATGCACCTGCGCTCGAGAAAGCCCCTGCAGGACACGCTCACCGCCACCCGCATCGGCAAGCCGGTGGCCGACTGCGGCTTCGCCCTCGCCGCCAACGCCGAGCAGCACCTGCGTTCGCGAGGCCGCATCGGCGCGCTCTACGAGCCGGTCTGGACCGAGCACACGATGGTGCTGGCCGGCCAGTGCAGCTTCTCCTTGAAGGAGTTGAAGTACGAGTACCCGCAGGAGATCGTGCCGCTCGGCGCCACGCCGGCTTCGCACCTGCGCCAGCTCACCTACGAGGGTGCGGCGCGTCGCTTCGACGATGCATTGCTGGAGAAGTACCGCTCGCGCATCGAGGGCGAGCTGGCGGTGATCGCCGAGCTCGCCTACGAGGCCTACTTCCTCACCGTCGTCGACATCGTGGCCTGGGCCCGCGCGCAGAAGATCCTGTGCCAGGGCCGGGGCAGCGCCGCCAACTCCATCGTCTGCTATTGCCTCGGCGTCACCGAGGTCGACCCCGAGCGCGCCAACCTGCTGTTCGGCCGCTTCATCAGTGTCGAGCGCCAGGAAGCGCCCGACATCGACATCGACTTCGAGCACCAGCGCCGCGAAGAGGTCATCCAGTACATCTACGGCAAGTACGGCCGCCATCGCGCCGCGCTCGCCGCCGTGGTCATCAGCTACCGGCCGCGCTCGGCCCTGCGCGACGCCGGCCGGGCCCTGGGCCTGGATCTGCAGCGCATCGAGGCGGTGTCGAAGAGCCAGCACTGGTTCGACGGCCGCGGCATCGACCCGGCGCGGCTGCGCGACAACGGCTTCGACCCCGAAGCGCCGGTCGTGCAGCTGTGGATGCAGCTCACCGCGCAGATGATCGGTTTCCCGCGCCATCTCTCGCAGCATCCGGGCGGCTTCGTGATCTCGCGCGGCACCATCGAGGAACTGGTGCCGATCGAGAACGCGACCATGGCAAAGCGCAGCGTCATCCAGTGGGACAAGGACGACCTCGAATCGCTGGGCCTGCTCAAGGTCGACATCCTCGCCATCGGCATGCTGAGCGCCATCCGCCGCTCGCTCGGCTACATCGGCGCCAAGCTCGGCCGCGAGCCGCTGCTCATGCAGGAGATCGGCGAAGGCGACACGGCCACCTACGACATGATCTGCAAGGCCGACACGGTGGGCGTCTTCCAGATCGAGAGCCGGGCCCAGATGAGCATGCTGCCGCGCTTGAAGCCGCGCTGCTACTACGACCTAGTGGTCGAGGTCGCGATCGTGCGGCCGGGGCCGATCCAGGGCGGCATGGTCCATCCGTACCTGAACAACCGGACGCGGCCGATGAGCGAGATCGACTGCCCCGAGGAGTTGCTGCCGGCGCTTGCGCGCACGAAGGGCGTGCCGATCTTCCAGGAGCAGGTGATGCAGATCGCGATGCTCGCCGCCGACTTCAGCGCCGGTGAAGCCGACGCCCTGCGCCGCGCCATGGCGGCCTGGAAACGGCGCGGCGGACTGAGCCCGTTCCACGAGCGGCTGGTCGGCCGCATGGTCGAGAAAGGCTACTCGCGCGAGTACGCCGAGCGCATCTTCAAGCAGATCCAGGGCTTCGGCGAATACGGCTTCCCCGAGAGCCACGCCGCCGGCTTCGCGTTGCTCGCCTACGTGAGCAGCTGGATCAAGTGCCATCACCCCGACGCCTTTCTCACCGGCCTGCTCAATGCCTGGCCGATGGGCTTCTACGCGCCGGCGCAGCTGGTGCGCGACGCTCGCGAGCACGGCGTCGATGTGCGCCCGGTCGACGTCACCGTCAGCGGCTGGGAGAGCGCCATGGAGGGCAGCGCCGCGGCGGTGGCGGGCGGTGGCGGCGTCGGCCCGCTCGGCCAGGGCAGCGGCCTCGTCGCCGTGCGCCTCGGCCTCAACCGCGTCAGCGGCCTCGCCGCCGAGGTCGCGAAGCGCATCGTCGAGAGCCGCGCCGAGGCGCCGTTCGCGAACACCGAAGACCTCGCCCGTCGGGCCCGGCTCGATGCCAAGGCGCTGGCCGCGCTGGCTGGCGCCGATGCCCTGAAAGCGCTCACGGGCCACCGTCGTCAGGCGGCCTGGGCGGTGGCCGGGATCGACACCCGGCCCACCGAGCTGCTGCGCTCGACCCGCGTCGACGAAGCCGGCGTGACGCTCGCCGCGCCCGGCGAAGGCGAGGAGACGCTGGCCGACTACCGATCGCTCGGCCTGACGCTGAAGCGCCATCCGCTGGCGCTGCTCAGGCCGCAGCTCGACGCCTTCAAGGTCGAGTCCGCGGCGCGCCTGCGCTCCTTTCCGCACGGCCGTCTGGCGCGGGCGAGCGGCCTGGTCACGCACCGGCAGCGGCCGGAGACGGCCAAGGGCACCGTCTTCGTCACCCTCGAAGACGACACCGGCGCCGTCAACGTGATCGTCTGGGCCCGGGTCGCCGAGGCGCAGAGAAAGCCGTTGCTCGGCGCCACCTTGCTCACCGTCTACGGTCAGTGGCAGCGCCAGGGCGAGGGCGACGACGCGGTGATGCATCTGCTCGCCACCAGGCTGATCGACCACACGCCGCTGCTCGATGGCCTGGTCAGCCGCAGCCGCGATTTCCGCTGAGCGGCCATCCGAGGCGGCCGCTACGAGGCCGGCGGCTCCGGCAGAATCGTCGCGTGAGCGCCCAGTTGATCACCTCCGAGCTGCGCCGATGGATCGTCGCCCAGGCCACCGCCGGCCACGCGCCGGAGGTCGTGCTCGACGCCATGAAGGCCAGCGGCTGGGCCGAAGACATCGCCGTCGACGCCCTCGAGACGACGATGCGCGACCACTTGCGGCTGCCGGCCGGCACCGATGCCGAGGCCGCCGGCGCGGCAGCGGCAGCGGCTGCAGAGCGCGGGTCGAGGGAGCCGGCCCGGCCGGTGCCGGGCGCCGACATCTCGGCCGGCGAGCCGGTGCGGCGCGCCGCCGACCGCGACGTGCGCGTCGTCCTTGCACTCGCCGAGCCGCGCCTCGTCGTCTTCGCCGACCTGATCTCGGCCGACGAATGCGCCGAGCTGATCGCGCTGGCGCGGCAACGACTGGCCCGCTCCGAGACCGTGGAAACGAATACCGGTGCCAGTGCCGTCAACGAGGCGCGCACGAGCGAGGGCATGTTTTTCCAGCCGGCCGAATTTCCGGTCTGTGCCCGGCTCGAAGCACGCATCGCGGCCCTGCTCGGCTGGCCGCTCGAGAACGGCGAGGGCCTGCAGATCCTGCGCTACGGACCGGGCGCCGAATACAAGCCGCACTACGACTACTTCGACCCGGCCGAGCCGGGCACGCCGGTCATCCTCGAGCGCGGCGGCCAGCGCGTCGCCTCCATCGTCTGCTACCTGAACACGCCCGAAGCGGGCGGCGCCACCGTGTTCCCCGATGTCGGTCTCGCGGTCGCGCCGCTGCAGGGCCACGCGGTCTTCTTCAGCTATGACCGACCCGATCCGCAAACGCGCACGCTGCACGGCGGCGCGCCTGTGACCGCCGGCGAGAAGTGGGTCGCGACCAAGTGGATGCGCGAGCGCCGGTTCGAATAGCCGGCGGCGAGGGTGTCAACCGCTGCGGCCGGGCCGGCGTTGTGACGGTGAGCAATCAGCTCTTGCAACCCACAGGAAATTTCATGAAGAACATCGTCATCGCCGTGATCGCGTCGGCCGTCAGTTTCGGTGCGTTCGCCCAGATGGCCAAGCCCGGCATGGCCGCCTCGGCGCCGATGGCCAAGAGCGCCAGCCCGGACATGAGCAAGGATGCTCCGGCCGCCAAGCCGATGGCCAAGAAGCACGCCGCCAAGAAGCACATGAAGAAGGCGTCGGCTCCCGCCGCCTGAGCTTCACGATCTCGTGAAAAAGCCCGGCTTGCCGGGCTTTTTTGCGTCTGAGCCGGGCCTGCGCAGATTGGAGTTCGAGGATCAGGCGTGGGAAAAGCCGAACGGGCGGCTGCGCTCGATGCGGCGGTGCTTGCGTTCGTCCCAGGTCTCGGGCCCTTCGAGCGGCCAGCGCGCGATGTGGCCGGCCAGTTCGTCGCGCGAAAGGCGACGAAAGGCCTGGCCGCCGCCGTCGCCGCGCCAGGCCACGAAGCGCAGGCGCCAGGGCAGCACGGCCTGCGCGGCCGGCACCCAGTGCACGCAGGCGCGCTCGCTCCAGAACGACTGCCGTTCGAAGTTGACGCGACCGGCGAAGCCGGTGTTCGACTCGAAGAGCGCGTAGCCGGCGTCGCCGCTCAGTTCGACGATGCTCTGTGTCACTTCGCCGGGATAGTCGCCGCGGCCGCGATAGACGAGGCAGACGCGGGCGATGTCATCGGCCGAAATACGATCGACTTCGACCTCGTCGCGGTAGACGACGATGTCGCGCTGCTGCCAGAGGGTTCGCCAGGTCGTCTTCATCGGGAGGCTCTTCGCACGCGTGGGTGTGTGGCGCAGCATAGGCGCTTGCCGCGGTCGAGTCTGTGACGATGCGAAAGCGACGTTACGGCGGCCCGGCCGCGGCGACGGCCGCCGCCCCTTCCAACGGCAGGTTGTCGATGGTCACCGGCTCGATCGCGCCGGCCGGAGCGAAGCCGAAAACGCGGCCGTAGAACACCAGCTCGGCTTCGAGGGCGCGGCGGATCGTCGCGGCTTTCCGGAAGCCGTGTTGCTCGCCCTCGAACAACAGATAGGCGACCGGCAGGCCGCGGTCGCGAACAGCGCGGTACATGGTCTCGGCCTGGTCGGGCGGCACCGCCTTGTCGTCGCTGCCCTGCAGCAGGATGAGCGCGCTCGACAGCTGCGCCGTGAAGTGGATCGGCGAGCGAGCCCGATAGAGGTCGGCGCGCTCCGGCCATGGGCCGATCAGCGAGTCGAGGTAACGCGACTCGAACTTGTGGGTGTCGCGGGCCAGCGACTCGAGGTTGCTGATGCCGTAGTGGCTGGCACCGGCCTTGAAGAAACTGCGGAAGGTCAGGGCGGCGAGCGTCGTGAAGCCGCCGGCGCTGCTGCCGCGGATGGCGACACGATCGCCGTCGACGTCGCCGCGGTCGACCAGGAAGCGCGCCGCCGCGACGACATCGTCGACGTCGACGATGCCCCACTGGCCGTCGAGGCGCTCGCGGTAGGCGCGGCCGTAGCCGCTGCTGCCGCCGTAGTCGACATCGACCACGGCGAAGCCGCGGCTGGTCCAGTACTGCAGGCCCGGTCGCAGCTCGGCCGTGGTGGCGCCGGTCGGGCCGCCATGGCTGAGGACGAGCAGCGGCGGCTTCTGCGTGACCGGTCCGGTCCAGTCTCCGTTCATCGGCGGGTAGTAGAAGGCGTGGGCGACGGCACCGTCCTCGCTCGGAAACTCGATCGGCTCGGCGACAGCGATGTCTTCGAGGGCGACCGGACTCTCGCTGCAACGACGCACGACCTCGATGGCGTCGCTCGCCAGCGTGGCGCCGGCGCTGCCGAGCTCGATGCGAACGACGGCCTGTGCGGCGGTGGGCGAAGCGCCGACGAAGGCAACGAAGCCGGCGCCGGCGTGGAGATCGCCGATCACGCTGAACGGCGTATCGAGCGTGCAGAAGGTGCCGTCGCCGTCGATGCGCGCCAGCTCCGATCGGCCGTTGCGCCTGAAGCAGCAGACGATGCCGCCGCCGGGCTCGAAACCGTACATCGACATTCCGAACAGCCACTGCGGCTGACCGAATTCGGCCGCCATCGGCTGCAGGGCCTGGACCGCGCCGGCCCGCTCACGGCAGAGGTTCCACCAGCCGCTGCGGTCGGAGACGAAATGGAGTTCGCCCGCCGGCGACCACTCCGGCTGGAAGATCGACTCGCACTTGCCGCCGGCGACCCGCCGCGGCCGTGCCGGCAGGCCGGCGGCATCGAGCTCGGCAAGCCACAGCTCGGTGCTCTGCCACGGCATGTTCGGATGGTCCCAGGTCAGCCAGGCGAGGCGGGCGCCGTCGGGCGACAGGCGCGGGCTCGAGTAGAAGTCGTGGCCCGACGCGAGCACGGTCTCGGCGCCCGAGGCGAGGTCGACGGCGACGAGCGTGTTGACGGCTTCTCTCCGGTCGCCGGCGACACTGGCGTGGTCCTCGCGCACGGCGATCAGGCGCTGGCGCCGGGCGTCGATGGCCAGGTCGGCGAAGCGGCGCCCGCTGGCGGCAGTCACTGGCTCCGGTGTGCCGCCACGGCCGACGCGATAGAGCCGCTGGTCGGCGTCGTGGCTGAAGAAGAGGTCGCCGTCGGCGCCGGCCGCGAACGCCAGGCCGCCGTACTCGTGGACGCGGGTGCGGGCATCGAACGGCGCCGGCACGCGGTCGGTGCAGCGGCCATCGGCGCCGCGCTCGACGACGACGTTGCGGCCGCCCTCGGCGGCCCGGCCCTCGCTCCAGTAGAGCGATTCGCCCACGACCTTGATCTGGCCGAGGCGGACGCTGCCGGCGGCGATCAGCTCGGCGCCGAACGGCGACGGCCAGGCGCCGAACGGCGCCACTTGCTTCACGGCGCCGACCATGGCGGTCAGTAGACGACGACCGAGCGGATCGACTCGCCGCGCTTCATCAGCGCGAAGCCTTCGTTGATGTCTTCGAGCTTCAGCTTGTGGGTGATGAGCTCGTCGATGGCGATCTTGCCGTTCATGTACCAGTCGACGATCTTCGGCACGTCGGTGCGGCCACGGGCGCCGCCGAAGGCCGAGCCTTTCCACTGCCGGCCGGTGACGAGCTGGAACGGCCGCGTCGCGATCTCGGCGCCGGCCGGCGCCACACCGATGATGATCGACTGACCCCAGCCCTTGTGGCAGCACTCG
>JAYTYH010000111.1:0-7247 GCA_043742485.1 Rhizobacter sp. | reverse complement strand
CTTTTCCCATCAAAACACTCCTCAAACCACCCCACAGCACACCTTGTGGCATCTCGCTGCACGACAACAGACCTTGTGGCATCTCACATTGAAGAACTTCCAGGCCGTCGGTGTCCGCACCGCGGCAGTTGCTCTAAAAGCGAAACGACCGGGCGGCGCCCCGCACTAAAAGCGGCGCAGGCTTTTAGCTTTTGCCAGCGCGTCGCACGGGCAACCAGACCTCCATCACAGCAACACTGCTGCCGCGCGTCCGCTCACCGGCCATACAGGTCGAGGCGGCGTCGCGATGCAGCCAAATCCAATGCTCCTGATGGGCCCACTCGCCACGGACCCAGTGAGCCGGTACGCTTCGAACGCCTAAAAAGGTGCGAAGCCAGCCGGTCACCCGCCCGCGTGCAATCTCCGCCGGACTTTTTAGGATGAACGGCGTCATTTCAGCGAGCTTTTCAGGCGCGAGCGAGAACTCTGACGGCTGCAGCCTGACCTCGCGAACGTCCAATCGCGACAGCATGCCTTGTTGAATCTGGGCCGGCGTTTGCCAGAACAGTGACAACAATAGCGTGAAAAGCGCTGACCTAGCCGAAACCGCCCGTTTCGACGACGAGTACGGTGCGCTGCGGGTCGCCCGGAAATTGGCGGATGTAATACGCTCGAAAAGTTTCAAGCACGACAAGGACTTAGCGGAGGTCCGCTGTTACATCGCTTTCGCCGCCGTCCACTAGTTGGTGAGGTTCGCGCACTCGAAGCGAGAACGGCCACCTTCCGGTGGCCGTTTGTAAGTGGGCGTGAGCCCCATCACGGTCGCGACAGTCCCGCCCTCACCGCTCGGCCGTTCAATCGAGCTTCCACTTGTTGTCGACGACTTCGACGACCACGCGCGCCCGCTGATCGAGCCCCAGATGGTCGTTCTTCGACATGTTGACGACGCCGTTCGATACCTTCAGATAGCGCAGCCCTTCGAGCGCGTCGCGCAGCGCCACGCGAAACTCACGCGTGCCTGGCCTGGCCTTCTTCAGTGCCACGGGAATGGCCTGGTTCAGCTCGAGCCAGGCGTCCCAGGTGTAGGAGCCGAACGCCGACACCGAGCCCGGCCCGTAGGTCGCCTCGTAGCGCTGCTTGTATTCGAGCGCGGCGGCCCGTGCCGGGTGGTCGACGGGCAGCGACGCCGCAACGACCACCGGGCTCGTTGGCACGAACATGCCTTCAATGTCCTTGCCGCCGACGCGTAGGAAGTCGTTGTTGGCAACGCCGTGATTGAAGTAGACGCTACCCCTGTAGCTGCGCTCGACGAGGTTTCGCGCTGGCAGCACGGCCGGCGTGCCCGAGGCGCCGATCACGACCATGTCGGGATTGGCGGCCATCAGCTTTAACACCTGTGCGGTGACGCTGGTGTCGCGCGGTGCGTAGCGCTCGCTGGCCACGATCCTGATCTTGCGGGCCTCCGCGAACTTCTCGAACTCCGCATAGAAGGCTTCGCCGAGCGCGTCGTTGAAGCCGATGTAGGCCATCGTCTTCATGCCGCGCCTGACCGCGTGCTCCAGGATGGCGAGAACCATCATCGTGTCGGTCTGCGGCGTCTTGAACATCCACGCCTTCTTGGCGCTCATCGGCTCGATGATCCGCGCCGACGAAGCGAGCGAGATCACCGGTGTCTCGTTTTCGGCGATCACGTCGATCATCGCAAGCGTGTTCGGCGTCGTCGTCGAGCCGATGATGGCGTCGACCTTGTTCTCGCTGATCAGCTTTCTCGTGTTGACCACGGCGGCGCTCGAGTCGCTGACGTCGTCGAGCACGATGTATTCGATCGACTGGCCGGCCAACGTCTTGGGCAGCAGCGCGATCGTGTTCTTCTCCGGGATGCCGAGCGAGCCGGCCGGGCCCGTCGTCGAGAGCGTGACGCCGATCTTGATCTGGGCCTGCACCGAGCCAGCCGAAGCCAGGACCGCGAGCCCGAGAGCGAGGCTGGAAAAGGCGAGCTTCATGACGTTGGTTCCTGTCGTTGTTGTGATGCCTTCAACCTTCGCGCGACGCCTTCTTGCGCTCGTGCTCCTTCAGGTGGCGCTTGCGGACGCGGATCGACTTTGGCGTGATCTCGACGAGCTCGTCGTCGGCGATGAACTCGACGGCGTACTCGAGCGTGAGCTGGATCGGCGGCGTGATCTTGATCGCGTCTTCCTTGCCGGAGACGCGAAAGTTGGTGAGCTGCTTGCCGCGCACGGCGTTGACCACGAGATCGTTGTCGCGGCTGTGGATGCCGATGATCATGCCTTCGTAGAGCGGGTCGCCGGCCTTGACGAACATGCGGCCGCGATCGTCGAGCTTGCCGAGCGAATAGGTCACCGCCTCGCCGTCGTCCTGGCTGATCAGCACGCCCTGCTTGCGGCCTTCGATCTCGCCCTTGTAGGGCTCGTAGCTGTCGAAGATGTTGCTGATGAGGCCGGTGCCGCGGGTCAGGTTCAGAAATTCGTTCTGGAAACCGATGAGTCCGCGCGCCGGGATCTTGTACTCCAGGCGGACCCGGCCCATGCCATCGGGCTCCATGTTGACAAGCTCGGCCTTACGCTCGCCGAGGGCCTGCATCACCGCACCCTGGTGTTGGTCTTCGACGTCGGCCGTCACCTGCTCGATCGGCTCGTGACGCTCGCCGTTGACCTCGTGAAAGACAACGCGGGGCTTCGAGACGGCGAGCTCGTAACCCTCGCGGCGCATGTTCTCTAGCAGGATGGTCAGGTGCAGCTCGCCGCGACCCATGACTTCGAAGATGCCGTCTTCGTCGGTGTCGCGCACCTTGAGGGCCACGTTCGACTGCAGCTCGCGGTCGAGCCGGTCGCGAATCTGCCGGCTGGTGATGAACTTGCCCTCGCGGCCGGCCAGCGGCGAATTGTTGACGCAGAAGTTCATCGTCAGCGTCGGCTCGTCGACGATGAGCATCGGCAGCGGCTGCGGATCTTCGAGGCTGGTCAGCGTGACGCCCACGCCGACGGCCTCGATGCCGTTGATGAGCACGATGTCGCCCGGGCCGGCTTCGGTCGCCTGTTGGCGCTCGAGACCCTCGAACTTCAGCACCTGGTTGACGCGCGCCTTGATGGGCGTCGAGTCGGGGCCGCTATAAAGCGCCACGTCCTGCATCGGCTTCAGCGTCCCCTGGTTGATGCGGCCGATGCCGATCCGGCCCACGTACGTCGAGTAATCGAGCGAGCAGATCTGCAGCTGCAGCGGCGCTTCGGGCGAGCCTGCGTGGGCGGGAACGTGCTCGAGGATGGCGTCGAACAGCGGCGCCAGATCGGTGCCGATCTCGCCCTTGGCCAGCGTCGCCCAGCCGTTCAGGCCCGAGGCGAAGATGACGGGGAAGTCGAGCTGCTCCTCGGTGGCGCCGAGCTTGTCGAATAGATCGAAGGTGGCGTTGATCACGTAGTCCTCGCGCGCACCCGGACGGTCGACCTTGTTGATCACCACGATCGGCTTCAGGCCGAGGGCGAGCGCCTTCTTGGTCACGAAGCGCGTCTGCGGCATCGGACCTTCGACCGCGTCGACCAGAAGCAGCACGGAGTCGACCATCGACAGCACGCGCTCGACTTCGCCGCCGAAGTCGGCATGGCCCGGCGTGTCGACGATGTTGACGTGCGTGCCCTTCCACTCCACGGCGCAGTTCTTGGCCAGGATCGTGATGCCGCGTTCCTTCTCGAGGTCGTTTGAGTCCATGATCCGCTCGGCCACTTTTTCGTTGGCCCGGAAGGTGCCGCTCTGGCGCAGCAACTGGTCCACGAGGGTGGTCTTGCCGTGGTCGACGTGGGCGATGATGGCGACGTTTCTGATCTGGCGGGTCATGGCGAAAGGCTTTCAGTTTCCGGATGGGGGCGACGCGACGCGGCGATGGCTTCGACTTCGGCGGGGCTGAGCAGGCGGGTCGGTATGAGCTCTCCACCGGCGACATGGCCGGTGCCGAGGAAACCGGCGCCAGGCCCGTAGACGCGCACTGCAGCGGCGTCGTTCAGGCTGAGCCGGCGCCTGAGGCCGGAGAGAAACCGGCCGGCATCGTCGGCCGAGAGAACGACCCGTGGCCAGGCGGCGACGAGCGTGTCAGGCGGCAGCAGCAAGGCGTCGAGCGCGTCGACATCGAGTGGCTCGAGGGTGGCTTGCGACATGGCGCCGTCGACCGAGAGACCCCCGCTGGCGGTGCGGCGTAGCCCAGCGAGATGGGCGCCGCAACCGAGACGCTCGCCGATCGATTCGGCCAGCGTCCGGATGTAAGTGCCCTTGCTGCAAGCGACGTCGATCGTCCAGCAAGCGCCCTCGCCTTCGACGACCGCAATCGAGTGGATCGTCACCGCCCGCGGCTCGCGTTCGATCTCGATGCCGGCGCGGGCATAGTCGTACAGCGGCTTGCCCTCGTGCTTCAGCGCCGAGTGCATGGGCGGCAGTTGCAGGATCGCGCCGAGGAAGTCCCGGCAGGCCGCCTCGACCCGTGCACGGTCGACGCCGACGTCCACGTCACGTGTGGCGACGACCGTGCCTTCGCCGTCACCCGTCGTCGTCGTGATGCCGAGTTGAAGCGTCGCCAGGTATCGCTTGTCGGCATCGAGGCTGACTTGCGCGAACTTCGTCGCCGCACCGAAGCAGAGCGGAAGCAGCCCGGTGGCCAGCGGGTCCAGCGTTCCGGTATGGCCCGCCTTTTCGGCGCGAAAGAGGCGCTTGGCTTTTTGCAGTGCGTCGTTGCTGGTCACGCCCAACGCCTTGTCGAGCAGAAGCACGCCGTGAACCGGGCGGCGCACGACTCGCGGGCGGAGGCTGAAGGCGGCGCGGTCCATGCGGTCAGTCGTCGAGGGCCCGTGTCGCGTTCGCCTGCGCGATCAGGGCCGTCAGCTCGGCCGCCCGCTCGGTGGTCCGGTCGAACTTGAAATGAAGCGTCGGCACGGTGTGGATCTGCAATCGCTTGAAGAGGCCGTTGCGAATGAATCCGGCGGCTTCGTTGAGCGCGATCTCGCAGATCGCGGAATCGCCCACGAGCACCGAGAAGAAGATGGTGGCGTGGGCGTAGTCGGGCGTGACTTCGACAGCGTGGACCGTGACCATGCCGATCCGCGGATCCTTCAGATCGCGAATCAGGTCGGAGACGTCGCGCTGGATCTGGTCGGCGACGCGAAAACCGCGGTTGGGAATAGCTCGTTTGTGTCGCATGTGTTTTTATGACCGGCCCTCAAACAAGAACCCCGCCGTCTTTTGGAGGGCGGGGTTCGATAGAGCACCGAGACCGCCTACAGCGTTCGGGCGATTTCCTTGACCTCGAAGAACTCGAGCTGGTCGCCTTCCTTGATGTCGTTGTAGTTCTTCAGCTTGATGCCGCACTCGAAGCCGGTCGCGACCTCGCGCACGTCGTCTTTCATCCGGCGCACCGACTCGACCTCGCCCGTATAGATCACCGTGCTCTCGCGCAGCAAACGGAAGCGTGCGCCGCGTCGGACGATGCCGGCCGTGACCATCGAGCCGGCCACGGTACCGATCTTCGAAGCCACGAACACGGTGCGGATTTCCGCCGTGCCGATCGTTTCCTCGCGCTGCTCGGGAGGCAGCATGCCGGTCATCGCCGCCTTGATCTCGTCGACCGCGTCGTAGATGATGTTGTAGTAGCGGATGTCGACGGCGTTGTTCTCGGCGAGCTTCCTCGAGCCGGCATCGGCGCGCACGTTGAAGCCGATGATCACGGCCTTCGAGGCGATAGCGAGGTTAATGTCGCTCTCGCTGATGCCGCCGACCGCAGCGTGGACGATCTGCACCTTGACCTCGTCGGTCGAAAGCTTGAGCAACGACTGCGCCAGTGCTTCCTGCGAGCCCTGCACGTCGGCCTTGATGATGAGCGGCAGCACCTGTTTGGCGCCCTGCCCCATCTGGTCCATCAGGTTCTCGAGGTTCGCAGCCTGGCGCTTGGCCAGCTTGACGTCGCGGTACTTGCCTTGGCGGAAGGTCGCGATCTCGCGCGCCCGGCGCTCGTCGCCGAGGACCATGAACTCGTCGCCAGCCTGTGGCACTTCGGTGAGACCCTGGATCTCGACCGGGATCGACGGCCCGGCCTCGGTGACCGGCTTGCCGTTCTCGTCGAGCATGGCGCGGACACGACCGAAGCTGGAGCCCGCCAGAACGACGTCGCCGCGCTTGAGCGTGCCGCTCTGGACCAGGACCGTCGCCACCGGACCGCGGCCCTTGTCGAGCTGGGCCTCGATGACGATGCCCTTGGCCATGGCTTCCTTGGGCGCTCGCAGTTCGAGCACCTCGGCCTGCAGCAGCACCTGCTCGAGCAGGGTGTCGATGCCCTGCCCGGTCTTGGCCGAAACGCCTATGAACGGCGAATCGCCGCCGAAGTCTTCCGGCACGACCTGCTCGGCGACGAGCTCGGACTTGAGGCGCTCGATGTTCGCATCAGGCTTGTCGATCTTGTTCATCGCCACCACGATCGGCACGCCCGCAGCCTTGGCGTGCGAGATCGCTTCCTTGGTCTGCGGCATCACGCCGTCGTCGGCAGCGACGACCAGGATCACGATGTCGGTCGCCTTGGCGCCGCGCGCGCGCATTGCAGTGAAGGCAGCGTGGCCCGGCGTGTCGAGGAAGGTGATCATTCCACGCGGCGTCTCGACGTGGTACGCGCCGATGTGCTGCGTGATGCCACCGGCCTCGCCGGCCGCGACGCGGCTGGTGCGGATGTAGTCGAGCAGAGAGGTCTTGCCGTGGTCGACGTGGCCCATGACCGTGACGACGGGTGCGCGCGGCAGCGACTCGTGCTCCGAGTCGGCTTCGCTTTCCTCTTCGAGGAAGGCGTCGGGGTCGTCGAGCTTGGCCGCCAGCGCGGTGTGGCCCATTTCCTCGACGACGATCATCGCCGTTTCCTGGTCGAGTTGCTGATTGATGGTGACCATCTGGCCGAGCTTCATCAACTGCTTGATGACCTCCGACGCCTTCACGGAAATCTTGTGCGCCAGGTCGGCCACCGAGATCGTCTCGGGAATGTGGACTTCCTGAGCCTGAAACTCCGCCGGAGCCACGAACGAACTCGGCGCGCCGTCGTTGCGGTCGCCGCGTCGGCCCGCCCGAGGGGCGCGCCAGCCAGCGCGGCCGGCACCGGGCGCACCGCGAGGCGCTGCCTTGAGGGCGCGCTTCTTCGCAGCGTCGTCGGCCCAGCTCGAAGACAGCTTCTCGGACTTGATCGACTTCTTGTCGCCCGGCTTGGCCACCGCGCCAGGGGCCGAGGCGCCTGG
>JAYTYH010000110.1:0-2475 GCA_043742485.1 Rhizobacter sp. | reverse complement strand
TGTCGCGACGGCCCGTGGCGCGGCGGCTTCAGCGCGCTATTCCGGTTTCAGCGCCGCGGCGGGCAGCCCGATGCGCGTGATCCCGACAGCGGCGCGGTCCTTGCGAACGAATCCGAGCGCGCCTCGCCGTCTCACCGCCGGTCGCTCATGTGCTGCATGGCGATGCCCAGCGCGGCGACACCGAGCGTCTTCACCAATGTCGGATGCTGGGCGTAGAAGTCGCCGAGACGGTCGACGATCGACGGGTCCTGCTTCTCCGCATGGGCGGCGATCGAAGCGACGTCGGCCGGCGACAGCTGCGAGGCCTGCTCGGGCGTGATCGAGGCCACGGCCGTGCCGGGTCCGTTGCCGAGGACCCGGCCGAGCGCACCGCCCGCGACCGAGGCCAGGCCACCGGCGCCGAGTGCCTGCACGAGCTGGTTCAGGACGCCGGCCTGCTGCTGCGGATTGGAGCGATCGAACAGGTTGCCGACGAGCTGTCCGAACGGCGGCGTCGAGTCGGAGCGGAACGCGGCGGCGATGCCGCTGCCCAGGTCGGCCGGCGCCGCCTGTTGCGCGACCTCGTCGAAATGGGCGTGCACGTCGCCGGGCGGCGCCAGCGCGTCGCCGGCGTACTGCTTGAGAACGTCAAGGAAACCCATCGCGCGCCTCAGCCCTTGGCCGGGATGCGCAGCATCTGGCCGGGGTAGATCTTGTCGGGGTTCGACAGCATCGGCTTGTTGGCTTCGAAGATCTTCATGTAGGCGTTGGAATCCCCGTAGGCGTCCTTGGCGATCTTCGAGAGCGTATCGCCTGACTTGACCTCGCGATAGCTGCTTTCGGGCTCGGGCTCGGCCGCGGCGGCGGCGACGGTCAGCATGTCGTTGACCTTGGCGACGGCGGCGACGTTGCCGCAGCACAGAACCGTCTTTTCCTTCGTGGCCTGATCGGCGGCGACACCGCTGACGGTGACCGTCTGCGTGGCGCCGTCGTAGCCGACGTTGAGGCCGTCGACCTCGAGGTCCTGCGAGCCGATGTATTTCTCGATCGCTGCACCTGCCGTGGCGTTGAGAGCGGCGATGTCGGGCTGCGGCGCGGCGGCGGTGGCGGCCGGCGCTGCGGCGGGATGGCTGAACAGCTTTTCGCCGGCGTCCTTGATGAAACTGATGAGGCTCATGGGCTCTCCGTTTTGAGATCAGGAACGGTAGAGCCCTGGCCGCGACGACCGCGTAGGACGGCACGCCAACGGCCGATCAGGGACCGGCGCGCGGCCGGCTCAGTCGTCGGTCGAGAGATCGATCTTGTGGAGGTCCTCGGCAACCAGCTCCGGCATGCGCGCGCGCAGGTCGCTGTCGTGGCTCATGTCGAGCGCAAGGTCGAGCGCCTGCTCGGCCGTCAGGCCCGGATTCATGGCCACCAGCCGCTTCGAGCAGCGCGCGCACCAGTCGATGCTCGAGCGCACGTATTCGGCGCCGTCCTGGTCCCAGCGTGACGGACGGGGAAGGGTCTGGTCGAAGTCGGTGTGCATCGGTTTCTGCTCGCTGGAGGAAGGAATGGAGCCAGTGTCGCCAGCGCCGCCTTTTGCGCAAGGCGAAGGCTCGACCGTTCGTCTGTTGCTGCCTGTAACCGCGCCGCGATCCGTGACGTGATGCCGCGCGTGGGCCAGCGGCACGGGCGGGTGGATACTGTGCGACTCACCCTCTTTGCCCTCGCTCAGGAGCTGCTCCATGAACGCACCGACCGAACTCTCGCGAATGATCCTCAGCCTCGAAGGCAAGGTCTCGGCCGATGAATGGCAGACCCGGATCGACCTCGCTGCGGCCTACCGGCTGGTCGCCTACTTCCACTGGGACGATCTCGTCTTTACGCACGTCACCGCGAAGATCCCGGGCACCGAGCACTTCCTCATCAACCCTTACGGGCTGATGTTCGACGAAATCACGGCCTCGAGCCTGGTCAAGATCGACATCGCCGGCAAGGTACTGCAGGACACGCCCTTTCCCATCAACCCGGCCGGCTTCACGATCCACAGCGCCGTCCACGCAGCGCGCCACGACGCGCAGTGCGTGATGCACACGCACACGCTCAACGGCGTCGCCGTGTCGGCACAGAAGCGCGGCGTGCTGCCGATCTCGCAGCAGTCGATCTTCGTGATCTCGAGCCTCGGCTATCACGACTACGAAGGCGTCGCCCTGCGCGACGAGGAAAAGCCGCGCCTCGTTGCCAGCCTCGGCACCAACAACTTCCTGATGCTGCGCAATCACGGCCTGCTTACCGTCGGCGGCTCGGTGGCGGCGGCGTTCCAGGCGATGTATCTGTTCGAAGCGGCGTGCGCGATCCAGATCCGCGCCCAGGCCGGCGGCACGCTCGCCAGCGGCGACCTCAACGAGGTGCACAGCAGCATCATCCAGACCGCGGGCGAGCAGGCCCGCGCGGTGACGCGCGGCGGCGGCGCCGGCCTGATCTGGCCCGGCCTGTTGCGCCGGCTCGATCGCA
>JAYTYH010000109.1:0-1706 GCA_043742485.1 Rhizobacter sp. | reverse complement strand
CGCGGCCTACTTCGCGACACTCGAGAACACCGGCAACCGGCCCGACAAGCTGCTGCGCGCGAGCACGCCGGTGGCCGCGCGCGTCGAGCTGCATTCGATGGCCGTCGACGCGCAGGGCGTCATGCGCATGCGCGAGATCGACGCCATCGAGCTGGCGCCCAAGGTCGCGATCCGCATGCGGCCGGGCCTCGGCACGCACCTGATGCTGGTCGGCCTGAAGGAGCCGCTGCGCGAAGGCGCGACCTTCCCGATGACGCTCGAGTTCGAGCGCGGCGGCAAGGTCGAGGTCAAGGTCGTGGTGCAGGTGCCGAAGCCGCGAGACGAGGCGTCGGGCGGGCACATGCACTGACGGGTGCCTACTTGGCCAGCGCCCTCAGCGCATGCTTGATGCCGGCCGAGACCTCGATGTCGGCCGGCAGCGTCTTCAGCGTCGCAGTCGCCTCGCGGTCGCTGTAGCCGAGCGCGATCAGCGCCTGCAGGATGTCGGCCTGGGCGCTTGAGGCGACGCTGGCCGGTGCCGAGACGGCGTCGCCGAGTTTGCCCTTGAGCTCGAGCAGCAGGCGCTCGGCGGTCTTCTTGCCGATGCCGGGCACCTTGATCAGCCGGCCGCTTTCCTGCAGGCCGACGGCGCGCGCCAGCTCGTCGACCGACAGGCCCGACAGGATCGATAACGCCGTGCGCGGGCCGACGCCGGAGATCTTCACGAGCAGCCGGAAGGTGGCCCGTTCCTCGTGGGTGAGAAAGCCGAACAGCACCTGGGCGTCTTCGCGGACGACGAAGTGGGTCAGCAAGGTGACCTTCTCGCCCAGCGCCGGCAGGTTGTAGAAGCTCGACATCGGCACGTCGATCTCGTAGCCGACGCCGGCGACGTCGAGCAGCACCTGCGGCGGGGTCTTCGCGGCGAGGGTTCCGGTGAGGCGTCCGATCATGCGATCGATTATCGAGTGCGTGCCGCGGTCATCCCGAGCGCAGCGAAGGGTCCCGGCATTTGACGACAATGTTGTTGTGATCCTCCGCCATGCCTTCATCCCGCACGACAACGGCCGCCTCGCCAACCTGGCCGGCAGCCTCGACGCGAACCTGCGCACCATCGCCGCAGCCTTCGACGTCAAGATCCAGCGCCGCAACGAGTCGTTTCGTGTCGAGGGCTCCCGGAGCCGGGCCGAGCGCGCCGTCGGCCTGCTTCAGCATCTCTACGACCGCGCCTCGCGACCGATCGGCGGCGAGGAGCTCGAGCTGGCGATCCACGAGGCCGGGAACGACCTGCCATCGGCCGATGCCGATGCCGACAGCGGCAGTGCCGCCGGAGCCGCCCTTGCCGCCGAGGCCGCGCCTGCCGCCGACGATCTGCGCCTGCGCACGCGCCGCGCCGATCTGGCCGGGCGCACGCCGAACCAGATCGCGTACCTCAAGCACATCCTCAACCACGACATCACCTTCGGAATCGGCCCGGCCGGCACCGGCAAGACCTACCTCGCCGTCGCCTGCGCGGTCGATGCGCTCGAGCGCAACGCGGTGCAGCGGGTGATCCTGACGCGGCCGGCGGTCGAGGCCGGCGAGCGGCTGGGCTTTCTGCCCGGCGACCTGGCGCAGAAGGTCGACCCCTACTTGCGGCCGCTCTACGACGCGCTCTACGAGCTGATGGGCGCCGAGCGCGTGGCAAAGGCGTTCGAGAAGGGCACGCTCGAAGTGGCGCCGCTCGCCTT
>JAYTYH010000108.1:0-10008 GCA_043742485.1 Rhizobacter sp. | reverse complement strand
GTTGCCGCCGACGATCCGCATCGGCCCGACGCTCTTCGTGACCACGGCGCCGGCCATCACCACCGAGCCGGCGCCGAGGTGCACGCCCGGCATCACCATCGCGCCGGCGAACAGCACGGCGTAGTCGTCGATGCGCACCGGCTGGCCCTTGGTGGCGAAGGCAGCGTCGTGGACGTCGTGGCCCATCGTGTAGATGCGCACGTCGTGGGCGATCGAGACCTGGGCGCCGACCGAGATGCCGGCGCGGTTGTCGAGATAGACGCCGCGGTTGACGAGCGTGCCGGCGCCGATGCGCAGGCGGCCGACGTGGAAGAAGCGGACACCGCCCTGGATCGTCGCCGTGCGGTCGATCTCGAAACGGCACAGTCGGTAGAGCCACGGCCGCATCAAGAACGGCAGCCAGCCGTGCACCGTGTTGATTGCGGCGAGGCCCAGGAAATAGCTCTGGGCGGCGAGGCGCGGAAAGCGTGGGCTCATGTCGTCGTGGCGGCGCGGATTGTCGCATCGCGGCCAGCGCCATCCGGCTTCCTAGAATGCGCCCTTCATCGGGAACCACATGACTTCTGCCGCACCGCTGCCGCCGCCTGCCGACGAGAACGCGCTCATCGCCGAGCGCCGCGAAAAACTCGCCGCCGTGCGCGCCCGAGGCATCGCCTTCCCGAACGACTTCAAGCCGCAGCATCGCGCCGCCGAGCTCGCGCGGTTGCATGGTGATCTCGCCAACGAGGCACTCGAGCCGATGGCCGTGAGCGTGTCGCTGGCCGGCCGGATGATGCTCAAACGCGTCATGGGCAAGGCCAGTTTTGCGACGCTGCAGGACGCGACCGGCCGGATCCAGCTCTTCGCCACGAAAGACGCGCTGGGCGAAGAGGCCTACGAGCACTTCAAGCATCTCGACCTCGGCGACATCGTCGGCGCCGAAGGCACGCTCTTCAAGACGCGCACCGGCGAGCTCTCGGTGCGCCTGTCGCAGCTGCGGCTTTTGACGAAGAGCCTGCGGCCGTTGCCCGACAAGTTCCACGGCATGGCCGACGCCGAAGACAAGTACCGCCAGCGCTACGTCGACCTCATCACCGACGAGGCGGCGCGGGCCCGCTTCACTGCACGCAGCAAGACGCTGTCGTCGATTCGCCACTTCATGACCGAGCACGGCTTCATGGAGGTCGAGACGCCGATGCTGCATCCGATTCCCGGCGGCGCCAACGCCAAGCCGTTCGTCACCCACCACAACGCGCTCGACCAGCAGATGTTCCTGCGCATCGCGCCCGAGCTCTACCTCAAGCGACTCATCGTCGGCGGTTTCGAGCGGGTGTTCGAGATCAACCGGAGCTTTCGCAACGAAGGCATCTCGGTGCGCCACAACCCCGAATTCACGATGATGGAGTTCTATGCGGCGTACTGGAACCACCACGACCTGATGGACTTCACCGAGGAGGTGCTGCGCCACGCCGCGCGTGAGGCCGCCGGCACGGCCAAGCTCGCCTACGCCGGCCGCGAGGTCGACCTCGACGCAAAGTTCACGCGCATGACGGTGCGCGAGTCGCTGGTGCGCCACGCCGGCCTGAACGACGCCGAGGCAGGCGATGCCGCCGTGCTCCGCGCCCGCCTCGAAGCGCTGCACGAGACCGCGCCGGCGCACTGGAAGCTGCCCGAGCTCCAGTTCGGCCTCTTCGAAGCCGTGGTCGAGCCCGAGCTGTGGCAGCCGACCTTCATCGTCGACTACCCGGTCGAGGTCTCGCCCCTGGCCCGCGCCTCCGACACCGATCCGTCGGTCACCGAGCGCTTCGAGCTCTTCATCACCGGCCGCGAGTACGCCAATGGTTTCTCGGAGCTCAACGACGCCGAGGATCAGGCCGCGCGCTTTCGCGCCCAGGCCGCCAACAAGGAAGCCGGCGACGAGGAAGCGATGTACTACGACGCCGACTTCATCCGCGCCCTCGAGATCGGCATGCCGCCGACCGGCGGCTGCGGCATCGGCATCGATCGCCTGGTGATGTTGCTGACCGACTCGCCAAGCATTCGCGACGTGATCCTGTTCCCGTCGCTGCGCAACGAGGCCTGACCTTCAGGTCGGGCCTCGTCGATGCGTCTCGTCGTCTCAGGTCGGTCAGCCGACGCTGAATTGCCACGCCGTGCCGCGGGTCGGCGCGTTGCCGATGCCGAGTCGGCCCGACATCGTTCCGGTGAGTTTCAGCGGTTCCTGAATTCGGGCTTGCGCTTGGCTAGGAACGCCTGCATGCCCTCGTTCTTGTCCTCGGTGCCGAACAGCGAATGGAAGAGGCGCCGCTCGTACGAGATGCCTTCGGACAGCGGCGACTCGTAGGCGCGCTCGACAGCCTCCTTGGCCATCATCACGCTCGGTCCGGAGAAGCCGCAGATGGTCTCGGCGGCAGCCATCGCCACGCTCATCATCTCCGCGGCCGGCACCACGCGCGAGACCAGCCCGGCGCGTTCGGCCTCGGCGGCGTCGATCATCCGCGTCGTCAGCACCATGTCCATCGCCTTGGCCTTGCCGATGGCGCGCGGCAGGCGCTGCGTGCCGCCAGCGCCGGGGATGATGCCGAGCTTGATCTCGGGCTGGCCGAACTTCGCGGTGTCGGCGGCGATGACGATGTCGCACATCATCGCCAGCTCGCAGCCGCCGCCGAGCGCGAAGCCGGCCACCGCCGCGATCACCGGTTTGCGAATCTCGCGGATGGTTTCCCAGTTGCGGCTGATCAGGCCCTTCGTGTAGGCGTCGACGAAGCCGTAGGGCGCCATCGTCGCGATGTCGGCACCGGCGGCGAACGCTTTCTCGTTGCCGGTGATCACGATGCAGCCGATGGCGTCGTCGGCATCGAAGGCCTTCAGGGCGGCGCCGAGCTCGTCCATCAGCGTGTCGTTGAGCGCGTTGAGCTGCTTCGGGCGGTTCAGCGTGACGACGCCGGTGCGGCGCGGGCCGGCGCCGTGCACGTCGGTGAGGATGCATTCGTAGGCCATCGGAACTCCTTGGGTCGTGGGTCGGGCGCGCCTCAGGAGGCGGCCATCTCGGGCTTGCGATCGATCAGCATGTCGACGTAGTTGGTCTCGTCCTGGGCGACGCGGATACGCACCGGCAGGTAGCGCAGCGACGGCGCGAACCAGATCTCGACGGCGAGCGCGTTCTTCTTCTTCTCGACCGTCGGCTTCAGGTGGAACGTGGCGAGGGCACCGAACGCCATGTTCAGCGTCTCTTCGCCGACGACCTCGTAGACGTGGCGGTCCATGCTGCGCGGCAGCGCCAGCGGGAAGTCGATCTTCTCGCCGACGCGCAGCCGCTCGGGGTGCGTCGTGAACAGGTAGGTGAGCTGGATGAACTGGCTCGCCGTGTCCTGCACGCCAGCCAGGCGCGCCTGGCGCGTGCCGTCGGCAAGCACGACCTCGGCCGGTTCGAAGACGACCGTCGCGCGACGGCGGTCGCGAAAGATCACGTTGGTCTCTTCGTCGTAGCGCTCGGGCACCAGGCCCTCGGCCTCGATCCGGCCCTCGCTCGTCGCCCGCCGCGAGATGAGCGGCGCGAACTCGGGGCCGACGAGGAAGTCGTAGTTGACCTGGTAGCGCGGCCCCTGCCGGACCCACTCGACGCGGGCCTGGCCGCTGACCTCGCCGCGGTAGTTGCCCGTCAGCACGTAGCTGACGCGCGTCGACGCCGGCCACTCGAAGGGCGTTGCCGACGATGCCGCGGCCGACGGCGGTGCCGCGGCGATCGCGACCTCGGGCTCGACCTTGAGCTCGGGTTGGGGCTCGGGCTCGGGCGCCGACGCGACCACGATCGGCTCGTCGGCGCGGGCCGCGACGACGTCGGGTTCGGCTTCGACTGCCGACGCCGCCGATGCCGCCGCGTCGGCCGCTTCCGGTGCGCGCGGCGCACGCGGCCTCGGCTTCGCTGCGGCGACGATCACCGGCGCCACGGCCGGCGGCGCCACCGGCTCGATCAGGCTCACGTAGGCGACGGCGAGCCGCTGCGGCATCGACGGCACGGCGCCGGCTGCGGCCAGCTGCTCGGCGATCGATCGCGTCACGGCGACGTGCAGGAACGCGACAACCACGACGATGGCCGCGAACGCCATGGCGCGGCCCCGGCGCGGCGCCCGGCCTGGCATCAGCCGGCGATCCATGCCTCGTGCAAGGCGCGCGCTTCAACGCCGGCCGCGTCGGCCACCTTCAGCGTCACCGCGCCCGCCTCCGCGGGGCCGAGCAGCGCCGCATCGACGGCAATCTCGGCGACGCGCTGGTCACGGCCGACCAGCCATGTCGCCTCGCCTTCGCTGCCGATGCAACGCAGTGCGTCGTCGAGCCGGCGCAGGCGCCAGCCGTCGGCCGCGATCAGCTCGTCGCCGGCCGACAAGCCGGCGCGCTCGGCGGCACTGCCGCGCAACACGTGCGTGACCTTGACGCCGGTGAGCGCGCTCTCGGCGACGCGCACGCCGAGCCGCTGCGCCAGCGTCGCGGGCTGGCGCTCGACCGCGACGGCGAAGCGCGCGAGCAAGGCGTCGAGCGGCAGCTCGCCCGTGCCGTGGACCCAGGCCGCGAGCTCGCGCGCGAACGAGCGGCCGCCGACCGCCTCGAGCGCGGCAGCGATGTCGGCCTCGTCGATGGCACCGCCTTCGCTCGTGTGCCAGAGCCGGCGCATCACGTCGTCGAGCGAACCCTTGCCTTCGGCGCGCAGCGAGAGGTCGAGTGCGAGCGCGACCAGCGAGCCCTTGACGTAATAGCTGACGGTGGCGTTCGGCGTGTTCTCGTCGCCGCGGTAGTACTTAACCCAGGCGTCGAAGCTCGAGGCCGCCACGCTCTGCACCTCACGGCCCGGCGTGGCCTGCACGGCGGTGAGCGAGCGCGCCAGCAGCTTCAGGTAGCGCGGCACGTCGACGCGGCCGGCGCGCAGCACGAAGAGGTCGTCGTAGTACGACGTGAAGCCCTCGAAGAACCAGAGCAGCTCGGTGTAGTTTTCGCGCGTGTAGTCGAGCCGGGCAAAGTCGCGTGGCTTCAGGCGCTTGACGTTCCAGGCGTGGAAATATTCATGGGCGACGAGGCCGAGCACGGCGACGTAGCCATCGCTCGATTCCTTCGCAATGCCCTTCGCATCGCCGAGCCCGGGCAGGTTGCGTCGCGGTGCCACCAGGGCCGTGCTGGCGCGGTGCTCGAGACCACCGTGGCCGTCTTCGAGAGCGTTGAGCATGAACACGTAGCGCTCGAACGGCGCCTTGCCGGCGCCGCCGTGCCAGAACGCGATCTCGGTCTCGCAGATGCGCTTGGTGTCGGCCAGCAGTCGCTCGCCGTCGAAGTCGGGCAAGGCGCCGGCGACGACGAACTCGTGCGGCACGCCGGCAGCGACGAAGCTGCCCGACCAGAATCGGCCGAGCTCGACGGGATGGTCGACCAGTGCGTCGTAGTCGGCGGCCTCGAATTCGTGGCTGGCGCCGGCGCCTGCGCGCGGCGGCAGCGACGTCGCCACGCGCCAGCCTTCCGGCAGGCCGGTGAGCGCGAGGCGGTGCGGCTCGTGCTCGCGGTCCTCGACCCGCAGGCACAGGCCGGTGCCGTTGAAGAAGCCGCGTTCGGCGTCGAGAAAGGCGGCGCGCACCGAGGTGTCGAAGGCATAGACGCGGCACCGCACGACGAGCGGCGCGCCGCCCTCGCAGCGGGCTCGCCAGGTCGCCTTGTCGAGCTGCTCGAGCGGCACGGCGCGGCCGCCCTGCTCGGCTTGCAGCGCCGAAAGATGGCGGGCGAATTCACGCACCAGGTAGCTGCCCGGAATCCACACCGGCAGGCTCAGGCGCTGCTCGGCGGCCGGTGCATCGACGGTGAGCTCGACGGCGAAGGTGTGGCTGCGAAAGCCGGAGGCATCGACGCGGTAGCGAATCATCCGTCGATTGTCGCCGGCCGACACCGGCATCGCTTCGTTGGCAACCTCGGCCCGTGCGCGATCTCGTCCTCGTCCTCGGCGACCAACTCAGCGCCGCGAGCCCGGCCTTTCACGGCTTCAATGCCAAGCTCGACGCCGTGCTGATGATCGAGGCTGCCAACGAAGCCGAGCCCGTCCGGGAGCCACAGGCGCTGCAAGCCCTCGACGCTCGGTTGCGGCGCGGCTGACGAACTTCGGCGCGTACCAGGACGGAAGAGCGCAGCGCGTTGCGCGACCGTGCCCGCGGGACGCTGGCCGACCTCGACGTGCTGTGATTGAATCGGCGGTCGATCCAGGAAAGACGCCATGAACGCCCCTTTCTCCAGCGCCGCCGGCGCCTTCATCCGCCCCGCCCGCTTCGGCGCCGACGAATGGGCCGCCCGCGTGCAGCTCGCCGCCGCCTACCGCATCTTCGACCACCTCGGCTGGACCGAGCTGATCTACAACCATATCTCGCTGCGCGTGCCCGGCGAAGACGGCCACTACCTGATCAACCCGTTCGGCCTGCACTACTCCGAGGTGTGCGCCTCCAACCTCGTCAAGGTCGACCTGCGCGGCAACGTCGTGGGTCATTCCGACTGGCCGATCAACCCGGCCGGCATCACCTTCCACGGCGCCATCCACGAGACCCAGCCGGACGCCCACTGCGTCATGCATCTGCACACCACCGCGACGATGGCCGTGTGCTGCCTGAAGGACGGCCTGGCCTTTACCAACTTCTACGCCGCGCAGCTCTACGGCAAGGTCGCGTATCACGACTTCGAGGGCATCACCGTGCATGCCGACGAAGGCGCCCGCATCCTGCGCAGTGCCGAAGGCCGGCCGGTGCTGCTGCTGCGCAACCACGGGCCGGTGACGATCGGCCACACGCTGGCGCAAGCGCTGTCGATGATGTGGCTCGTCAACCGCGCCTGCGAGATCCAGCTGGCGACCGAGGGCCGCGGCGAAACGATCGCGATTCCACGTGCGGTGCTCGAGAAGTGCGTCGCCGAGTCGCTGCAGTTCAACCCGAAGTACGGCGCCGGCGAAGACTCCTTCGCGGCCCTGCAGCGGCTCGTCGACCGCAAGGACCCGAACTACCGCATGTAGGCGCGGTGAGCGCGGGGTTCAGCCCTTGGCGGCGTTGCGGCTCGTGACGAGTTGCTTTTCGATCTGCTCGGCGCCGAGCGCGCCCGGCATGTGCTTGCCGTCCTCGAAGACCAGGCCCGGCGTGCCGTTGATGCGGTACTTGCGGCCGAGGGCGACGTTGCGTTGCAGCGCCGCTGTGTCGCATTGGCCGCTGTTCTCGACCGGCGTGCCCTTGATCATCCAGTCGCGCCAGGCCTTGGTGCTGTCTTTCGCGCACCAGATCGCCTGCGCCTTCTGCGTCGAATCGCCGCCGAGGATCGGATACAGGAAGGTGTAGACGGTGACGTTCTTGACCTCCTGCAGATCGCGCTCGAACTTCTTGCAGTAGCCGCAGTTCGGATCCGCGAAGACGACCAGCTTGCGCTCGCCGTTGCCCTGCTTCCAGACCAGCGCATCTTTCAGCGGCAGCGTCTTGAAGTCGATGGCGGTGAGCTTGGCGATGCGCGCCTCGGTGAGGTTGACGCGCGATTTCGTCTCGATGAGCTGGCCCTCGATCAGGTAGCCGCCCTGCTCGTCGGTGTAGAAGATGTCGGTGCCTATGCGGATCTCGTAGATGCCGGGTAGCGCGGTCTTCGTGACTTCGTCGATCTTCGGAAAGTCCGGCAGCCGTTCGCCGATGTTCTTGCGGATCGTGGCTTCGTCGGCACTGGCGAAAGGGCTCAGGCAAAGCGCGAGCACGAAGACGAAGAGAGCGCGGGAGGGTCGGGTCATGACGAGAGCTTTCAGGAGTCGAGGGCTTGGCCGGTGAGCCAGCGCTTCAGCGGCGAGAGACCGTTGACGAGACTCATTCCATTGTTGCGGAGTTCCCTCGCCGCCACCCCGGGCTCGGCGAACAAACGCTGCAATCCGTCGGTAATGCCCAGCATCGCCCACGTCGGCGCAGCACGCTGCCGCACGTACCGTCGAAGCAACCGTTCGTCGCCGATCGGGCGCCAGGGCTCGCGCCCGGCGAGCACGCCGGCCAGGGCGGCGATGTCCGCAAGGCCGAGGTTGAGGCCCTGGCCTGCGAGCGGATGGACGACGTGGGCAGCGTCGCCGAGGAGCACCCAGCCCGGCCCGCACCACGCCTCGGCGCGGCCGAGCACGAGTGGCCACGAGGCTCGCTCCGACGCCAGCCTGAGCGCTCCGGCGCTGCCGTTCGTGGCCTCGCCCAGAGCCTGCTCGAAGGCCGCGGCATCCATCTTTTCAAGCAACTCGGCGCGCTCGGTCGGCAGCGACCAGACGAGCGCGAACGAGCGCGACTCCTCGGGTCGGTCGAAGGGCAGCAGCGCCAACACGTCGGGGGCGCGGAACCATTGGTGCGCGGTGTGCCGATGCGGCAGCGACGACACCAGCCGCGCCGCGATCGCACGCTGCCCATAGTCGCTGCGCTCGAAGCCAGCACCGAGCGCGGCCAGCGAGGCCGACGCCGACGCGGCGCGACCCTCGCAGTGCGCGACCAGCGTCGCAGGCGCCTCATCGTCGACGCGGGTGACGTGGGCAGCGAAGCGAAGCGCGCTGTCCAGACCTTGCTCGAGCGCCGCGGCATCGGCAATGACGGCGAGCTCGCCGACGCGCTGCTCCCAGGCCGAGAAGTCGAGCTTCGCCGTGGCCGAATCGCCGCGCACGCGCATGTCGTGCACGGCCGTCGTGGCGTCGGCGTCGAGCGCGTCCCAGACCTTGAGGTCGCGCAGCCAGGCGACGGAGCCAGCGTTGAGGGCGTAGGCGCGAACGTCGGCCTTGGCCGGCGCAGCGCCATTGCCCTTGAGCGCCACCGAGAGGCCGAGCCGTGCCAGCGAGAGCGCCAGCGTCTTGCCGACGATGCCGGCACCGTTTACCCGCACGTCGAAAGCTCGCATCGAAACGATTGTAGAGAGCCGTCGGAGACAATCGCGGCCCGCCGGCGCCCGCGAGCGGCGTGATCCAGCTCCCGAAAAACAGAGACCGACAAGCGACCCATGAGCGACCTCAGCGTGACCGTGGCATCGATCCACGTCTATCCGGTGAAGTCGTGCGCCGGCATCGCCCTGCCGCGTGTCGAGATGGCGCCGACCGGCTTCGACCTCGACCGCGCCTGGATGCTCATCGATGCGGCCGGCGCATTCGTCTCGCAGCGCGAGCTGGCGCGGATGGCGCTGGTGCAGCCGACGCTGAAGAGCGAAGAGATGATCCTGCGCGCGCCCGGCATGCTGACGCTGCATGTCGCCCTCGACCGCGTCGAGCAGGCCCGCGAGGTCACGGTATGGAACGACCACGTCGTCGCCTTCGACATGGGCGATCTCTGCGCCCAGTGGTTCAGCGACTTCCTGGGCCGGCCGCTGCGCCTGGCCCGTTTCGATCCCGAGGTGCGGCGGCTGGCGAGCCGGCAATGGACCGGCGAGATCGAGGCCGAGACCGCGTTTCACGACGGCTTCCCCCTGCTCGTGACCTCGACGGCCTCACTGGCCGAAGTGAACCGCCGGCTCGCGGTTGCTGGCGAAGCGGCGGTGACGATGGCGCGCTTTCGCCCCAACATCGTCCTCGACGGCCTCGAGGCGCACGACGAGGATCACCTGGACGAGATCGTGTTCGAAGGCACGGTCGGCCAAGGCGGTCCGGTGCGGCTGAAGCTCGTCAAGCCATGCGCCCGTTGCCCGATCCCCGACGTCGATCCGGCCACCGGCGAGCGCGGCCATGCCGTCGGCGACGTGCTGGCGCAATACCGCGCCGACGCGCGCCTGAACGGCGCCCTCACCTTCGCGATGAACGCCGTCGTCGTCGAAGGTTTCGACTCGCGCCTCGCCGTCGGCCAGCGTGGAGCGGCTTGCTTTGCCTTCGCCTGACGAAGCGGCAGCGACGCCATGAGTCGCTTCAAGACCTGGCAGCTGTTCGTCATCTGCGTGCTCGTCTGGGGCACGACATGGCACGCCATCACCTACCAACTCGTCGACTTCCCGGCCGAACTCGGCGTCGCCGTCCGCTTCGCGCTGGCCGGCGCCGTG
>JAYTYH010000107.1:0-18461 GCA_043742485.1 Rhizobacter sp. | reverse complement strand
TCGGGCCTGGGCGGAAAGATGGGGCTCGACGCCACCAACAAGCTGCCCGGCGAGACCGCGCGAGAGTGGGGTCGGCCGATCCAGGCCGACGCCGCGGTGGCGGCGCGCGTCGCCAGCATCGTCGCCGGCATCACCGCCGGACCGGGAGCTGGTGCGGGTGCCGGCGCTGCGCCAGTCCCGGGCTCAGACTGACTTGCGACGGGCGGCGGGTCGGCGCACGGTCTTCTTCGCGGGCGCCAGGGGCGCTGCCGGCGTGGCGGCGCCGCTGCCCGAAGACTGCTCCGCCTTCGCTGGCGGCCGGGCCTGCATGCCTTCCGACATGCCGATCAACACGCCGCTCACCATCGCCGCATAGCTGTCCAGCATGGCCTGTGCCGCCCGCATGCCAGAGGCGCGACCGTCGCGCAACATCGTCTGCGCCTGGGCGACCAGCGCCTCGACGGTCTGCGTCGCCTGCATGCCGGTGTCGCTGCCCTTCATCTTCATGGCCGCGATCGCCTGCTCCCAAGGCGCCTGCATCGGGCCGGACGCCTGGCCGGCCTTGCTGACGGCCGCGAAGAAGGTGTCTTCCATCTTCTCGATGTTCGCGAGCGCCTGTTTGAGAGGCTTCTCGCTAAGCGTCATGCCGCTGCCCATGAACTGCTCTAGCGCCTTGCGGTTGGCCTCGACCGCTTGCAGCAGTGCGCCGTCGATCCCGGCCAGGGCATTGCCGAGCATCGCCTCGACATCGACGGGGTTGCCGGCGTTGCGGCCGGCACCAAGCGTGGCTGCCCCTGCGACCGACTTGACGACCTTGCCGATGTTGCCGAGCGTGAGCTCGCGGCCTTGCAGCGCCTTCAGAGTCGCCGCGCTCACGGCTTTTCGTAGTGCGTCGCCCTGTTTGGCGCTGGCCTCGGAAAAGAGGTTGATCAGGGCGTCCTGATCGATGCCGGCTTTCATCATCTTTTTCTCCTGGTGGGCGCGGCTGGCGCGTCACTGCATGTGTTGGCCGCCGTTGATGGCGATGTTCGCGCCGGTCATGAAGGCGGCTTCCTCCGAGGCGAGATAGATGATCAGGCCGGCGACTTCCTCCGGCTTGCCCAGCCGGCCGACCGGGATCTGCGGCAGGATCTTGGTGTTGAGGATCTCCTCCGGTATCGCCGTCACCATCTTTGTGCCGATGTAGCCCGGCGAGATGGTGTTGACGGTGACGCCCTTCTTCGCGACTTCGAGCGCCAGAGCCTTCGTGAAGCCGTGAACGCCTGCCTTGGCAGCCGAGTAGTTCGTCTGCCCGAAGGCGCCTTTCGAGCTGTTGACCGACGACACGTTGATGACGCGGCCCCAGCCACGCTCGACCATGCCGTCGACGACCTGCTTGCTCATGTTGAAGAGGCTGTCGAGGTTGGTCCGCATGACCAGATCCCAGTTGACCTTGTCCATCTTCTTGAAGGTCATGTCGCGCGTGATGCCGGCGTTGTTGACGAGCACGTCGACGGTACCGACCTTGGCGTGAACCTCGGCGACGGCCCGTATACAGGAGTCTATGTCGGCCACGTCGCAGGCGACGGCGACGATGTCGTAGCCGTGGCCCTTCATGCCGGCGACCCACTCTGCATGCTTGTTGTTGCCGGGCGAATAGGTCACGACGACGCGATAGCCGGCGTCGGCCATCTTGGTCGAGATCGTTTCGCCCAACCCGCCCATGCCGCCGGTGACAAGCACCACCCGACTCTTCGCGCCCGCTTCAGCCATGTAGTGTCTCCGCTTGGTGAGGTCCTATTCTGGCGTCATCAGGCGTGGCCGGGCCCCGCCCGGGACCGGGATTTGCCCTCGTATGGCGTCTTCCAGCCCGAGGCTCACGCCATGAGTTCAGTTTTCGATCCGGTTGCCCGCGCGCTCGCGATGTGGCGCTACCACGGCCAGGAGCGCCCGCCCTTCGCCGAGACTCCGGGGCCTGGCCGGGAATCGGTCTGGGACTATCCGCGGCCACCGCGCATCGAGGCCGACCCGCGGGAAGTGCTGATCCGTGTCGGCGATGTCGAGATCGCGCGCACGACCCGCGCGTTGCGCGTGCTGGAGACGGCGAGTCCGCCTACGTACTACGTGCCCGAGGAGGATGTCCTGGCAGGCGCGTTGCAGGCCGCGCGCGGGGCATCGAGCTGCGAATGGAAGGGCTCGGCCCGCTACCTCACGATCGTCGCCGGCGGGCTGCGTTTCGACAAGTCGGCCTGGACCTACCCGCAGCCGCTGCCCGCCTTCGATCGCCTGCGCGGCCATGTCGGCTTTTACGCCAAGCCCTTCGAGTGCTTCGTCGGCGGCCAGGCCGTTCTGCCACAGCCGGGGATGTTCTATGCCGGCTGGATCACGCCGGAGATCGTCGGCCCCTTCAAGGGCGACGTCGGATCGGCCGGCTGGTGATGCCGATCCTGAACGTCGGTGGCGTGTCGGCGGCTACATCTTGCTGTCGACGATGTTGAGCGATTCGCCGAGCGAGCGATACAGCTGGTACTGACCCTTCACGTACTGCTTCGTTTCCTCGGGCGTCTTGACGAGCGGAAGCGAGCCGGTCGTCGCCGTGGCGGCCATCCAGGCCGGATCGGTAGAGATGGTGCGGATCGCGGCGGCGATCCGGTCGCGCACGTCGTTGGCCATCTTCGGCGGCCCGAACACCGCGCTCCAGCCGACCACGCCTTCGAGATCGGCCAAGCCGAGCTCGCGCGCCGTCGGCACGTCGGGGAGTGCGGGCATGCGCGCCGGATTGGTAGTGACGAGGATGCGCAGCTTGCCGGCCTTGGCGAGCGATAGGAACGAGCCGAGGCTGCCGCACGCGAACTGCGTAACGCCAGCGAGCAGCGACGACGACGCCTCGCCCGTGCCCTTGAACGGCACCTGCGTCGGCGTCTGCTGCGGCGTCAGCTTGAGGAGCTTGAACAGCAGGCGCGGGCCGAGGTCGTTCGTGGTCATCACGCCGGCGGTGCCGAAGTTCAGGGTCCCACCCGAGGTCTGCATCGCCTTGGTGAGGTCGCCGAAGGTCTTGTACGGCGAACTCGCGTTGACGACGCATCCGTACGGGTTGGTCTCGAGCATGCCAATGAAGGTAAAGTCGTCCCACTTGTACTTTGTCACCCCGGGCTGGACGGCCGGCATGATGGCTTGCGAGCCGGTACGGGCGAGCAGCAGCGTGTAGCCGTCGGGCTGGGCCTCGCTCGCTACAGCTGAACCGAGCACGCCGCTCGCGCCCGTGCGGTTCATGACGACGATGATCTGGCCGAGTACCTGCCCGGCCGCCGACGCGAAATTGCGGGCCGCCGCATCGGCGTCGCCGCCGACGCTGAAGGGCGCGATCAGCGTGATCGGCCGGGTCGGGTAGCTCGACTGTGCGTACGCGGGCGAGAGTGCCGCGCCGAGAACGAGGCTGGCGAATGCCGCGGCCAGCCGGCCGGCGACACGGGAACGCAGGGGGTGTAGAAGCTGCATGTCTGTCTCCTGTTTTGTTCTCAAGCAAGGGTCTCGAAGACCATGACGCAGTCCACCGCGACCGGCCCGTCTGGGCCGACCAGCACCGGATTCAGATCGAGTTCGGAGAGCCTGGGCGCCATCGCCGCGGCCCAGTGCGAGAGATTCGACAGCAGCGCTGCCAGCACGGCCCGGTCGACGCCGGGCTTGCCGCGCACGCCGTCGAGCATCGCCGTCATGCGCAGCTCGCCGAGCATGCGCAGGGCCTCGTCGTGCGAGAACGGTGCACGCCGGAACACGACGTCCTTCAGTACCTCGACGAGGATGCCGCCGAGCCCGGCCATCACGATCATTCCGAATACCGGGTCGCGCTTGACGCCGACCACGAGCTCGAGGTCGCCGGCAGCCATCGGCTGGACGATGACACCGTCGACCCGCGCCCGGGGTGCACTGTCGCTGGCGCGCTGCATGAGCGTGTGGAATGCGGCCGCGACCGCATCGGCGTCGTCGCGTCCGAGGACGACGCCGCCGATTTCCGTCTTGTGCGTGATGTCGGCCGATTCGATCTTCATCGCCACCGGCCCGCCCATCTCGCGCCAGAGCGCGACGGCCTCGTCGGCGCTGCGCGCGAGGCCGACGCGCGCCATCGGCACGCCGGCGGCGCGCAGCCATTGCGAAGCCTGCACAGTGCCCTGCACGCCGTCTCGTGTCGCGTCGGGAATCGCGAAATGCACCGGTTCGACTTCGTCCGATGTACGCGCGAACGCGAGCCGGTCGCGGCCGTGGCGCACCAGAGCAGCCGCAGCCTCCACGGCCCGTTCGCCGGCCGTGTAGACGGGGATGCCTTCGGCGCGCAGGCGCTGCACCGCGTCGGCCGGCGCCGCGATCCAGCACACGAACAACGGCTTGGTCGTGCGGTCGCGGATCGCGCAGAAGATGCGCACGAGCGTGTCGACGTGTGCAGTCATGAGCTGCAGCCAGACGATGCCGACGTGCACCGCGGGGTCGTCCATCAGCGCGCCCACGGCCTCTCGAAGGAGCTCGGGTCTGGCCACGAACTGCCCGGTGACGTCGACCGGGTTGCCTGCTGCACCAAACGCCGGCATGACCGCGGCGAGCCGTTGCTGCGTCTCGGGGGAGAGGGTCGGAACCTCGAGGCCGAGCTCCTCAGCGCGGTCGGCCATCATCGCGCCGGCGCCGCCCGACTGCGTGGCGATGCCGAGGCCCGAGCCGAATGCGCGACGGTCGCCGGCGAGCGCTTCCAGCATGTCGAGCATCTGCTCCTCGTTGCGCGCGCGCAGCACGCCGTGCTGGCGGATGACGGCGTCGAACACGGCGTCTTCCACCGCGAGCGCGCCGGTGTGCGAGGCCGCGGCGCGGGCGCCCGCCGCCATGCGGCCGACCTTGGTCAGCACCAGCGGCTTGCCGAGCGCCCGGCAGCGTTCGGCCAGGCGGATCAGCGCCGCGCCGTCACGCACGCCTTCAAGATAGCCGGCCGCGACCTTGACGCGCGGGTCTTCGACCACGGCCGACATCAGCTCGCTGAACACGAGGTCGGCCTCATTGCCGGTGTTCACGAAGTAGCCGAGGCCGAGGCCGCGCTGGCGGATCAGCGCCGCGATCGCGGTGCCGAACGCGCCCGACTGCGTGACGAAGGCGATCGGGCCGGGACCGGTGTCGCCATCGGCGTATTGGCTGAATGTGGCGTAGACGTTCTCGAATGCGTTGACGAATCCCAGGCAGTTCGGGCCGCACAGCACCACGCCCGATTCGCGGGCCACGCGCACCAACTCGGCCTCGAGCGCCAGGCCCGGCCCGCCCATCTCGCCGAAGCCGGAGCTGAAGATCACCGCCGCACGCACGCCGCGCGCGCCGAGCGCCGCGACCGACGCGACGACCTCGCGCGCCGGCACCGCGACGACGGCCACGTCGGCCGCCTCCGGCAGGTCGGCGATGGCCGGATAGCAGCGCAGCCCGGCGATCTCCGGGTACTTTGGATTCACCGGCAGGATGCGGCCGGCGTAGCTCTTGTCGAGCAGGTGCTTGAGGGGGCGGCCGTTGATTTTCGACAGGTCGGCCGAGGCGCCGACGATCGCGATCGAGCGCGGCTTCACCAGCCGTGCGATGGCCTCGGCGCGCTGGTCGGTCGTGAGTTCCATGCCGCTAGCCCTTGAACGCGGCGATGCCGGTCTGCGCACGGCCGAGCACCAGCGCGTGGATGTCGTGGGTGCCTTCGAGGGTGTTCACGGTCTCCAGGTTGAGCAGGTGTCGGATCACGTGGTATTCGTCGGAGATGCCGTTGCCGCCGTGCATGTCGCGCGCGGTGCGGGCGATGTCGAGCGCCTTGCCGGCGCAGTTGCGCTTGAGCAGCGACACCATCTCGGGGCTTGCCTTGCCCTGGTCGCGCAGGCGGCTCAGATGCAGGCAGGCATGCAGACCGAGCGTGATCTCGGTCTGCATGTCGGCGAGCTTTTTCTGAACGAGCTGGTTGGCGGCAAGTGGGCGCCCGAACTGGGTGCGGTCGAGCGTGTACTGCCGCGCCGCGTGCCAGCAGAACTCCGCCGCGCCCATCGCACCCCAGCAGATGCCGAAGCGCGCGTTGTTGAGGCAGGCGAACGGGGCGGCGATGCCGTGCGCGTCGGGTAGGCGCTGCGACTCGGGCACGAACACGTCGTCCATGTGGATCTGGCCGGTGGGTGACGCGCGCACCGAGAACTTGCCCTCGATCTTCGAGGTCGAGAGGCCGGCCGTTCCCCGTTCGAGCAGGAAGCCGCCGACGGCGCCCGAGTCGTCCTTCGCCCACACGACCATGAGGTCGGCGATCGGTGCATGCGTGATCCAGGTCTTGCTGCCGCTCAGGCGGTAGCCGCCGGCGACCGAGCGAGCGCGGCTCTTCATCGAGCCGGGGTCGGAGCCGTGGTCGGGTTCGGTGAGGCCGAAGCAGCCGAGGATCTCGGCGGCGGCGAGCCGCGGCAGGTAGCGCTCGCGCTGCTCCTGGCTGCCGAACAGGTAGATCGGCATCATCACCAGGCCGCTCTGCACGCCCATCGCCGAGCGGTACGCGGTGTCGACGCGCTCGAACTCGCGGGCGATCAGCCCGTAGCTCACGTAGCCGATGCCGGCGCAGCCGAATCCCTCGATCGTGGCGCCAAGGAAGCCGAGCTCGGCCATCTCGCGCATCACGGCCACGTCGAAGGTCTCGTGGCGATGCGCCAGGAGGATGCGCGGCATCAGCCGCTTCTGCGCATAGGCACGCGCGGTGTCGCGGACCATCGCCTCCTCAACGGTGAGCAGGTCGTCGAAGTGGAGCGGGTCTTTCCAGTCGAACGGCACGTCCTGCATGCCGGCCTTCTGCAGGTCGGCCGGGTCGGGGACGGCGAATCCCGTCCCGGTCATGCGGTCGCGGCGCCTTCGGCGGGATGGAACACCGGGATCGCTGCGCCTTCGCCGATCGGCACGAATCGCGCCTGCACGCGCATGCCGATCTTGACCAGCTCGGGCGGGCAACCGGTGAGCTGCGCGTACATGCGCGCGCCGTCGTCGAGATCGATCAGGCACATCACGAGCGGCAGCTCGGCCTCCCACGCCGGATAGTTCATCGCGACGCTGTAGGCGATCGTGTGCGAGTAGACGGTGCCGGTCGGCCGGACCTCGGCCCACGGGATGTCGCGCGAGCCGCACTCGATGCACCACGGCTTCGGATAGAAGTTCACGGTGCCGCAGCGCGCACAGGTCTGCATCATCAACTTGCCTTCGGCGGCGCCGCTCCAGAACGGCCGCGTTTGGTCGGTGATGTCGGGGAAGGGCTTGCCCTGGACGGGTTCGGTCATCTCACGACTCCCTGCCGAAGATCAGCGACACGCAGCTGCGACCCGGTCGCCCGTACGGAATGCCACCGAACCCGCACGAGGCGGCGATCGCGGCGCCGTTCACCTGGCGCTCGCCGGCCTCGCCGCGCAACTGCGTCACGGCCTCGATCAGCGGCATGAAGCCGCCGATCGCGCCGCCCGGCTGGCCGCCCGAGAGCTGGCCGCCGTCGGTCGACATCGGGAAGTCGCCGTCGAAGCGCAGGCTGTGCTCGTTGACGAAGGCCGTGCCTTCGCCCTTCCTGCAGAAGCCCCAGTCCTCGATGCTCATCATCGCGACGAACGGGTAGTCGTCGTAGGGCTCGAACACGTCGACGTCCTGGTGGCGCACGCCGGCCTGCCGGAACGCCTCGGGCGCAGCCTTCGTGTAGCCTGTGAAGGTGATGTCGGGCTGCGAGCGCGAGCCCTTATAAAAGTTGTTGGCCTCGCCGGCGCCGAGCAGCCAGACCGGCTTGTCGGTGATCGACTTCGCGGTCTTCGCCGATGTGACGATGTACGCCAGCCCGCCGTTGACGATCGGCACGCAGTCGAGCAGCCGGATCGGCGCGGAGAGTACGCGCGAGGCCTTGTACTCGTCGAGCGTGAAGGGCTTGCGGTAGATCGCGCCGGGGTTGAGCGAGGCGTGCAAGCGCGTCGTCACCGCGATCTTGCCGAGCGCGTCGTCGGAGAGTGGGTACTGGTGGGCGTAGCGTGTCTGTACGAGGCCGAACTGGGCGCTCGCGCCCATCACTCCGAACGGCCCCTGGAAGTCCCAGAACACGCCGCGCGTGCGCTCCGGCGAGAGCGGCAGACCGGGCGCCGCCGACGGGATGTTGAGCGGTGTGTCGGCGCCGACCACGAGCACGCGGTCGACGACACCGGCCGTGATCATGGCCGCCGCGCGGATCAGCATGGCCGACGCCGAGGCGCCACCCTGGTCGGCGCGCAACAGCATGCGCGGGCTGATGCCGAGGTTCTCCGCGGTCGCTGCCGACCAGTTCACCGTGTGCGCGGCCTCGGCATGCGCTACGGCGAAACCCTGGTCGTCGAAGTCGTTCTTCGACATGCCGGCCTTCTGCAACGCGAGATCTGCGGCCCAGGCGATGTATTCGTCGACCGTGTAGAGGCGTTCGCCGGGCTTGGCCCGGCTGTAGGGCGTGCGCCCGTAACCCACGATCGCGACTTCGGCTGGCATGTGTCTCCTGAAGGGCGCCGGCATGGGGCGCTCGTTGTGGCGGATTTTGCAAACGCCTTCCGACATTCGGCAAGTTTGCAAGCGCAATGGAGAATATTCCTGTGCTGAATACACATCGCCGATGGCCGGCGTCGAAATGAACCTACGCTCGTTCGATCTCAACCTTCTGCTCGTGTTCGATGCGGTCTACAGCGAGCGCAGCATCTCCAAGGCGGCGCGCAAGCTCCACCTCGCGCAGCCGACGGTCAGCAACGCGCTCGCCCGTCTGCGCGGGCGGCTCGGCGATCCGCTGTTCGAGCGAACCGGCACCGGCATGGCGCCGACGCCGCGCGCCAAGTTGCTGGCCGACCCGATCCGGCAGGCGCTCGATGTGCTCGCGCGCGGCTTGAGCGGCGAGGGCGAGTTCGAGTTCGCCCGCTCAGACCGCGAGTTCGTGATCGCCGTCGAGGACTACGGCGAGACCGTCATCCTTCCGCGGTTCGTCGACTGGCTCGGCAAGGTCGCGCCGGGCCTCCGCATCCGGATCCGACCGGAGCCGAGCGGGCAACTCGTAAAAGAACTGAAGAGCGGCGAGGTGGACCTCGCGCTCGACTACTTCGCCCTGCGCGAGCCGGGATTCGAGAGCCGCTGCGTGCTGACCGAGACGCTGCTCACGCTGTCGCGCCGCGACCATTCGGTACTGACCGAGAAGCTGAGTCTCGACCACTACCTCGCGCTGTCGCACGTCGCTCTGACGCCGCGCGCCGGCACCATGTCGATGATCGAACTCGCGCTCGCCAAGCGGGGCCGGTCACGCCACATCGCGGTGCGGGTGCCGCACTTCCTGTCGATGCCGGTACTGGTGCAGACGAGCGACATGCTGTGCACGCTGCCGCGTCGGATGGCGCATCTCTACACCGATCACTTCCGCCTGAAGTCGTTCGCGGTGCCGCTGCGCGTGCCGCAGTTCCCGGTCTATCTGATCTGGAGCGACTCGGTCGGACACGACCTCGGGCACCAGTGGTTTCGCAGTCACCTGCAGGAATTCTGCGACCGCCTCTGACGGCGGTCGCGCTGTAACGTTACGCGCGCGGAGCGGTGGCCAACAGAGACGCTAGCCGGTGACACCCGATAGAGAAAAAAGTGGTGGAGAGGAGGAGGATCGAACTCCCGACCTTCGCATTGCGAACGCGACGCTCTCCCAGCTGAGCTACCCCCCCACTACGCTTCTAGTTTAACAAACCAGCGCTGACTCAGGCCCTATCGAAGCGATCGAGATTCATCACCTTGGTCCAGGCGGCCACGAAATCGTCGACGAACTTTCGCTGCGAGTCAGAGCTACCGTAGACCTCGGCAATCGCGCGCAGATGCGCGTTCGAGCCGAAAATCAGGTCGACGCGTGAGGCGGTCCACTTGACTTTGCCCGACTTGCGGTCGCGCCCTTCGAACTCTTCCCTGGCGTCCGATACGGGCTTCCATTCGGTCCCCATGTCGAGAAGCTTGACGAAGAAGTCGTTGCTCAGCGCACCCGGCTTGTCGGTGAAGACGCCATGGCGAGCCTCGCCGGCATTGGCGCCGAGAACGCGAAGGCCACCGACGAGGACAGTCATCTCCGGCGCCGTCAGCGTCAGCAATTGCGCCTTGTCGATCAGCAGAACCTCGGCGGCGACGCTGTATCGCGCCTTCTGGAAATTGCGAAAGCCGTCGGCGATCGGCTCGAGGGGTGCGAAGGAATGCACGTCGGTCTGTTCCTGCGAGGCATCGCTGCGACCGGGCATGAAGGGAACCGTGACCTGCCGGCCAGCGTTCTGGGCGGCCTGTTCCACGCCTGCATTTCCTGCCAGCACGATCAGGTCCGCCAGCGAGATCTTCTTGCCACCAGCGCCGTTGTACTCACCCCGGATCTTTTCGAGCGTCTGCAGAACTTTCGCCAGTTGCTCAGGCTGGTTGACAGCCCAGTCCTTCTGCGGCGCAAGACGGATCCGGGCGCCATTTGCGCCGCCGCGCTTGTCGGAACCGCGAAAGGTCGAGGCCGACGCCCACGCGGTCGAGACCAGCTGCGCCACCGTCAAGCCCGACGCCAGCACCTTTTTCTTGAGCGCCGCGACGTCCTTGTCGTCGACCAGCGCGTGGTCGACAGCGGGGATCGGGTCCTGCCAGATGAGCTCTTCGGCGGGCACGTCCGAACCGAGGTAGCGCGCACGCGGCCCCATGTCGCGATGGGTCAGCTTGAACCAGGCCCTCGCGAAGGCATCGGCGAACTGGTCGGGGTTGGCCAGGAAGCGCCGTGAGATCTTCTCGTAGGCCGGGTCCATGCGCATCGACAGGTCGGTCGTGAGCATGGTGGGCTTGAGCTTCTTGTTCGGGTCGTGCGCGTGCGGAATGATGTCGCCCGCGCCCTTGGCCACCCACTGCTGCGCGCCGGCAGGGCTCTTCGTCAGCTCCCACTCGAAGCCGAACAGGTTCTCGAAGTAGTTGTTGCTCCACTTCGTGGGTGTCGTTGTCCACGTGACCTCGAGGCCGCTCGTAATCGCGTCGCCGCCATGGCCCTTGCCGTAGCTATTGCGCCAGCCGAAGCCTTGCTCGTGCAGGTCGCTCGCCTCGGGCTCTTTCGCGACGTGGTCCGCCGATGCGGCACCGTGCGTCTTGCCGAAGGTGTGGCCGCCGGCAATCAGCGCCACGGTCTCTTCGTCGTTCATCGCCATGCGCGCAAAGGTCTCGCGGATATCGCGCGCCGCGGCGATCGGGTCGGGCTTGCCGTCGGGGCCTTCGGGGTTGACGTAGATGAGGCCCATCTGAACCGCGGCGAGCGGGTTCTCGAGGTCGCGCGAGTGCTCCACCTGGCTGTCGTCGTCCTTGACGAGCACGCCGTGGGCTTCTTCGACGCCGGGCGAGCCCTGCGCATAGCGGATGTCGCCGCCGAGCCACTTGGTCTCGCGGCCCCAGTAGACGTCCTGATCCGGCTCCCACACGTCGGGACGGCCGCCGGCGAAGCCGAAGGTCTTGAAGCCCATGGTCTCGAGGGCGACGTTGCCGGTGAGGATCATCAGGTCGGCCCAAGAGATCTTGTTGCCGTACTTCTGCTTGATCGGCCAGAGGAGGCGGCGAGCCTTGTCGAGGCTGACGTTGTCCGGCCAGCTGTTGAGCGGCGCGAAACGCTGCTGGCCGCGGCCAGCGCCGCCGCGGCCGTCGCCGGTCCGGTACGTGCCGGCACTGTGCCAGGCCATGCGGATAAAGAGGCCGCCGTAGTGGCCGAAGTCGGCCGGCCACCAGTCTTGCGAATCGGTCATCAGCGCCGCGAGGTCATTCTTGACGGCAGCCAGATCGAGGCTCTTGAACGCCGCGGCGTAGTCGAAATCTCCGCCCATCGGGTCGGACTTGGCGGAATGCTGGTGAAGCAGATCCACGCGCAGCCGCTCGGGCCACCAGTCCTGATTGCTGGTGCCTGCACCGGTGGCTTGGTTGAACGGGCACTTTGCCGTCGTCGTATCGCTGCTCATGTGAACACTCCTGCTTTGGACCTGAAGAAGCGCATATTTTCTTTGAGAAGCAGCGCCGGCGGGACTGGAAACCCCTATCTCGTCGATAGCACGGCGGCGCCCAGCGATCCGCGACCTCTGGCGCCGTCACAGGATGAAGTTCGGGAGCACCCGCGTGGCGTCCTTCACGTCGCTGCGATGGACAACGCGGCGTCGCAAGTGCTCCAGGTCGGTCGACCAGCCGGTCAGCGGCCCAGTCGGGGCGGCGTTGCATCCCATGGCGGTAGGCGCGAGAGTTTGATTCCGTCGATGCTGAGGTTGACCATCAGGCCGGCGTTCGTCCGCACGTGGCCGACCACCGGTTGCTTCATGGTCTGGGGTATCCCCGCCTGCATCCGCGCCCGCCTTCAGCACTGAAACGGATGCGTCGGCACCAGTTCACCCTTGCCGTAGGAACTGCCGACGACCAGCCGGGGGTCACGACGTTCGGAAACACCAAGGTGCCCTACGCCTTGGCGACGAGCTCGAGCGAGCCTGCGACCCGCGCGAAAAGCTTGGTCATCGCGGCATCCGTGCTGACGTCTATGGCGCGCGATCGGCGGCGATCGGCGGCGCGATTTTCGACGATGCCGGGGCTGGTCGTCGAGCGGGCGCCCAAGGCGGCGGCAAGGGCGAGGGTGATGGGGTCCACGCGGGATCACGTCAAAACTAGGATCGGATCGGCACCAGTCGCCGGCCGATCCGCCAGCCGTCGGCGCTGTAAAGCGCCAGCGCTATCCAGATCAGGCCGAAGCCAACGGCGCGGGCCGGCGTGAAGGCTTCCCCGAACAGCCAGACGCCGAGCACGAACTGGATCGACGGGCTCAGATACTGGAGCAGGCCGAGCGTGCCGAGCGGCAGCCGCCGCGCGGCGAAAGAGAACAGCAGCAACGGCACCGTCGTCAGCGGGCCGAGGCCGAGCAGCCAGGCGTTGGCGGCGAGGTCGGGCGCCGGAAAGCTGGTGGCGCTGCTGGCCCACCACCACGCCATCGCGGCGATGGCGGCGGGCGCCAGGATCATCGTCTCGACGGTCAGGCCTTCGAGGGCGCCGAGCACGGCGACCTTGCGCAGCAGCCCATAGGCGCCGAAGCTGAGGCCAAGCACGAGGCCGATCCATGGCAGCCGGCCGGTGCTCGCCGTCAGCCAGACGACGCCAGCGCCGGCGAGCGCGAGCGCCGTCCATTGCACCCGCCGCGGACGCTCGCCGAGCAGCGTGTAGCCGAGCGCGACGTTGACCAGTGGCGTGATGAAGTAGCCGAGGCTGGCATCGACGACGTGGCCGTTCAACACCGACCAGATGTAGGTCAGCCAGTTCGCCGACAGCAGCAGCGAGGAAGCGACGAACAGAGCCAGTACTCGCAGCCGCCGCAATGCGCGCAACCATTCCCATCGGCCGCGCCAAGCCAGTGCCGCCAGGACGATGCCGAGCGACCAGACGATGCGGTTGGCGAGCACCTCGGTCGGCGCCACGCCGGGCAGCAAGCGGAAATAGAGCGGGAAGAATCCCCACCACGAGAAGGCGAGGACCGCCGCGGCGATTGCCCGATTCAGGTGCGGCCGATCAGGTGCTCGCCATACAGGTCGCGCAGACGGTTCTTCAGCATCTTGCCGGTGGCGCCGAGCGGAATGGCCTCGACGAAAACGACGTCGTCGGGCGTCCACCACTTGGCGATGCGGCCTTCGAAGAAGCCGAGCAACTCGTCGCGCGCGAGCTCGGCACCGGGCTTCCTGACGACGACCAGCAGTGGCCGCTCATCCCACTTGGTATGGCGGGCAGCGATGCACGCCGCCATCGCCACCGACGGATGCGACATGGCGATGTTCTCGAGGTCGATCGAGCCGATCCATTCGCCGCCAGACTTGATGACGTCTTTCGAGCGGTCGGTGATCTGCATGAAGCCGTCGCCGTCGATGGTGGCGACGTCGCCGGTCGGAAACCAGCCGTGGCCGGCGGCATCGGCGACGAGCGGGTCGCCGCCTTCGCCCCTGAAGTACTGCGACACCACCCACGGGCCGCGGACCAGGAGCTCGCCGGACTTGGCCCCGTCCCACGGCAGTTCGGCACCGTCTTCGTCGACGATCTTCATGTCGACGCCGTAGACGGCACGTCCCTGTTTGGCCTGGATGGCGAAGCGCTCGGCCGGGCCGAGATCCTTCTGTGATCCCTTCAGCACGGCGACGGTGCCGACCGGGCTCATCTCGGTCATGCCCCAGGCGTGCAGCACCTGCACGTCGTAGCCGTCCTGGAACGCTTTCATCATCGCCGGCGGGCAGGCCGAGCCGCCGATGACGGTGCGCCGCATCGTCGAGAACCTCAGGCCATTGGCCTCGACGTAGCCGAGCAGGCCCTGCCACACCGTCGGCACGCCGGCCGACAGCGTGACGCGCTCGCCTTCGAAGAGCTCGTAGAGCGATTTGCCGTCGAGACCGGGGCCGGGAAAGACGAGCTTGGCGCCGGTCATGCAGGCCGCGTAAGGCAGACCCCAGGCGTTGACGTGGAACATCGGCACGACCGGCAGGATGGCGTCTTTAGCGGAGCAGTTGAGCGCGTCGGGCATCGCGATCGCGAAGGTGTGCAGCAGCGTCGAGCGATGGCTGTAGAGCACGCCCTTCGGGTTGCCCGTGGTGCCCGAGGTGTAGCAGAGCGAGCTGGCTTGGTTCTCGTCGAACTCGGGCCAGGTATAGCGGTCGTCATGGGTCTCGAGCAGGTCTTCGTAGCAGAGTAGCCCTTCGATGCTGCTCGCTGCCGGCATGTGGGCGCGGTCGGTCATGGCGACGAAGGTCTTGATCGTCTTGACGCGCGACGCGATCGCTTCGACGAGCGGCAGAAAGGTGAGGTCGAAGAACAGGGCCCGGTCTTCGGCGTGGTCGGCGATATAGACGACCTGGTCGGGGTGCAGGCGCGGGTTGAGCGTGTGCAGCACGGCGCCCGAGCCCGACACCGCGTAATAGAGCTCGAGGTGGCGATGGCCGTTCCAGGCCAGCGTGGCGACGCGCTCGCCACTGGCGATGCCGAGGCCGGCGATCGCCTTGGCCATGCGGCGCGAGCGCGCCGCGAGCTCGCGATAGGTCGTGCGGTGGATGTCGCCCTCGACCCGGCGCGACACCACCTCCTGCTCGCCATGATGGCGCTCGGCGTGTACCAGCAGTGAGGAAATCAGCAGCGGCAGCTGCATCATCGAACCGTTCATGTCGTCTCCGTGAGGGTTGTGCGGGGCTTCAGCTGGTCATGTGCGCGACCCAGGTCTCGCCGTGCGCACTGCGGGCGGAAGGTTCTGCATCTCTGGCACTCGTCGCCCTGTCACTTTAGCGCTCGCAGCCGAACCCGGCGATGCCGAGCCGCTTCTTCTCTGTGGCCAGACGGGCCGCCACGGCAGCGACCGAGGCGAGATCCGCAGGCGCCAGCGCCGCGCTCGCGGCCGCCGAATGGCAGTAGCCAGCGGGAGCGCTCGGACTGGACAAGGAGACGATCGCGACCTCGACGCGGAAATCACCTGTGTTCGACTTGACCATCGCGTCGTGCACCACATCCATTCGATCGTCGCCGTTGATGTCCAGGTAGAAGGACCGTTGCAGCCGAAAGCACGAGTCGTGAAGGCTTTCGGGCGGCAGCGGCACCAGTGCCTTCGCTGCCCAGCCCGGACCCGGTGGGCCGACCGGCAAGGGTGACCCGGGCGGGTGCGTCCACCATGTCGCCGTTGGCTGCCACCGCCCGCTCGACAGCCGCCTCCACCTTCCCCCTCGTCGTGCGCTCGCCATAACCGTAGAGCGCTGGATCGATCGAACGGGTTGTAGTTCTGCGGATCGTCGGGGTTGTCGTTCGTCGGGGTCGGCGCATGCGCGAAGCGCACGACGCCGTCGGCGATCGCACGCACCGGCATCCCGACCTCACCGGTGCCAGCCGGCGCTTGCAGGTGCATGCCGTTGTGCCAGACCGTGGCTCAAAGGATAGGAGCCTTCGGCTGCACCGGTGTCTGCGAGGCGCGCGGTCGACGCCACCGTGGCTTCGTCGAGCCAGACGTCGATGCTCTGAGTGTTGTTCGCTCCGGCTTCCCAGGTCATTGAAACCGACCGTCGACAAAGCTGTATATTTATACAGCTTTTCCCCAAACCTCAAGCCGCCAGGCTGCCCATCGACCGCCGTGCCATGGAAGTCGTTTTCGTTCCGTCCTTATCGCCGCCGCAGACGCCACGGTCTGGGGTTGGAGGGCAGGCGATCGACCTGCGTTCGCCGCAGACCCTTCATCCCGCCCTCTGGCTGGGCCATCAGCTCGGCCGCAGCGGCGTCCATGCAGTGTCTACCGGCTTCGCCGCGCTCGATGCCGAGTTACCCGGCGGCGGCTGGCCGCGCCGCGTTCTCAGCGAGCTGCTGTTGCCGCATCCGGGCATCGGCGAGATCCGGCTGCTGGCGCCGCCGCTGATCGCGGCACAGCGGGCCGGCCGCCTGGTGATGGTCTTCGATCCGCCGGCAGCGCTGTCGGCGGCGGCCCTCGGCCAGCTCGGCTTCGACGTCGAGGCGCTGCTCGTCATCCAGACGCGGGCGCGCGTCGTTCCGGGCAGCGACAGCCTCTGGGCCCTCGAGCAGGCTCTGAAGAGCGGCCACGTCGGCGCCGTGCTCGCCTGGCTGCCGCCGCGCCTGCGCGCCGAGCGACTGCGCCGGCTGCAGCTCGCCGCCCACAACCACGACGGCGCTGCCTTCATGTTGCGCGAGGCCGCGGCCGCCGGCCGCCCGACCGCGTCGCCCTTGCGCCTGGCCTTGCAGGCGGGCGGAGCCGATCGGCTCGACGTGCGCGTGCTGAAGCGGCGCGGCCCGCCGCTCGAGGCAGCGTTGCGGCTCGAGCTGCCGCCGGTGCTGTCGGGCGCTGCCCGCCGCCGCGCCGAGGTCGAGCGCCTGCCGGCCCTGCAGGCCGCCACCTTCGTCAGCTTCGCCTAGAACTTGTCTTGCCTAGCGCCTGTTCTTCGACGTGGCCGAGACCGAGCTCGTCGCGTGAGCCTGGGCCCGCTGTCGATCGCACTCCCATGCTCTGGATCGCGCTTCACCTGCCGTCGCTGTCGCTCGAGTCGTTCGTGGCAGCACTGCCTCCCGCGCCCGGCGATGAAGCAGGCCGGCAACCAGTCGCGCTCGTCGATGCGCACCGAATCTCGGCGGCCAACGCGGCAGCGCTGGCACTGGGGGTCAAGACCGGACTGAAGCGGGCGACGGCGCTGGCGCTGGCGCCGCGCATCACGCTCGGCCAGGCCGACGCCGGCCGCGATGCCCGCGCCTTGCTGCCGGTGGCGCATGCCGCGCTCGCCTTCACGCCTCACGTGTCCATTCAGCCGGCAAGTGGCAGTGGCGCCGCCAGCATCGTGTTGCTCGAAGTGCAGGCCAGCCTGCGCTACTTCGGCGGCCTCGAGCAGCTGCTGCAGCGCCTGCGCCGGACGGTCCAGCCGCTCGGCCATGCCGTTCGCATCGCCAGCGCGGCAACGGCGCAGGGCGCGGCCGTGCTCGCCCGCGTCGAGCCGCCGCCGCATTGCCCCGACCTCGCCGCCACGAAGCAGGCGCTGGCGGCGGCGCCGGTCTGGCTGCTCGGCCCCGGCAAGGAGCACTGGGACGCGCTCCAGGGCATGGGCCTGCGCTGTATCGGCGACCTGCTCGGGTTGCCGCGATCCGGGCTGGCGCGCCGTTTCGGCGAGCCGTTGCTCGACGAGATCGATGCCGCCCTCGGCCGCCGCCCCGATCCGCGCGAGCCGATCGTGCCGGCGCCGATGTTCGAGAGCCGGCTCGAGCTTTTCGCCCGTGCCGACAGCAGCGAGCAGGTGCTCTACGGCGCCTCGGTGCTGCTCGAGCGGCTGGTCGCCTGGCTGTCGGCCAAGCACGCGTTCGTGCGCCGTTTCCGGCTGCTCATGCATCACGAAGGTCGCTGGCAGGACAGCGAGCGCACGCCGCAGGCGACGGCGCTCGAGATCGCGCTCGCCGAGCCTTCGCGCGACAGCGCCCACCTGCTCGTGCTCCTGCGCGAGCGGCTGGCCCAGGTGCAGCTGCCGGCGCCGACGCTCGAGCTCGCCCTGCAGGCCGAAGACATCGTGAAGCGGGCCGCGCCCAACAGCGAGCTGTTCCCGACGCCGCAGAACGAGAACGAAGGCCTGACGCGCCTGATCGAGCGCTTGCAGGCGCGGCTCGGCGCCGATCAGGTGCAGCGGCTGTCGGCGCTCGAAGACCATCGTCCCGAGCGCGCCAGCCGCACCGATGCGGCGAGCGCGGCGCTCGGCCCGGTAGCGGCCGTGAAGCGGGCCGCGAAACGAGCCACCCGGCCCGCCGGGCCGTCTGAAAAGAGGCGTGAGGAAGGCGACTTCGACGCGCCCTCGCGGCCGGTCTGGCTGCAGCCCAAGCCCGAGCCCTTGAAGGAGCAGCGCTTCCAGCCTCTGCTCGACGGTCGGGCGTTGCGCTTGTTGTGCGGCCCCGAGCGCATCGAGGCCGGCTGGTGGGACGCCGGTCTCGCCGAGCGC
>JAYTYH010000106.1:0-2226 GCA_043742485.1 Rhizobacter sp. | reverse complement strand
AACGCACGCAGGCGCTCGTCCACAGGCACGGCCTGGCCCTCTCGGGCTACTGCCGCGGCGGCATGTTCCCGGCGATGGACGCCGCCGGCCGCGGCCTCGCGCTCGAAGACAACCGCCGCGCCGTCGACGAGGCGAAGGCGCTCGACGCCGCCTGCCTGGTGCTAGTCGTCGGCAGCCTGCCGGGCGCGCTCGCCGGAAGGGCGCTGACCAAAGACCTCTTCGCGGCGCGCCGCGACGTCCGCGACGGCATCGCCGCCACGCTCGAATACGCGCGCTCGGTCGGCATGCCGCTCGCCATCGAGCCACTGCATCCGATGTACGCCGCCGACCGCGCCTGCGTCAACACGATGGAGCAGGCGCTCGACCTCTGTGATGCGATCGATCCATCATCGAGCGGCGCGCTCGGCGTCGCCGTCGATGTCTATCACGTCTGGTGGGATCCGAAGCTCGAAGCCCAGATCGCGCGCGCCGGCCGCGAGCGCCTGCTCGCCTTCCACGTCTGCGACTGGCTGACGCCGACGCGCGACTTGCTCGAAGACCGCGGCATGATGGGCGACGGTGTCATCGACATCCCGCACATCCGCGGCTGGGTCGAGGCAGCGGGCTTCGCCGGCTACAGCGAGGTCGAGATCTTCTCGCGCGAGAACTGGTGGAAGCGCCCCGCTGACGAGGTGCTCGCGACCTGCATTGAGCGCCACCGCGGCGCCGTCTAGGCGCTGCAATCTCCGCTCAAGCCACGGCCGGCATCAGCACCGTGCGGCGCGCCTTGTGGACGTTGAACGCGGTTGTGATCAGCACGGCCTGGACGATGGCGATGCCGAGCCAGACGTCGCTGAAGCGATGCAGGTCCATCAGCGTGCCGAAGACGAGCGGTGCTGCCGCCTGGCCGATGTCGAGCCCCGAGTAGACGACGCCGTAGACGCGCCCGGTCGCGCCCGCCGGCGCGGCACGCTTGACGATCAGGTCGCGCGACGGCCCGGCCACTCCGGCCGCGGCGCCCATCAGCGCGAACAGTACCGGCACCGCCATCGGCGCCAGCGGCGCGAAGCCGATCGTCAGCGCCATCACCGCAGCGATGCCGAAGCCGACACCGACGATCTTCTCGCAGCGAGACGGGTCGGAGGCGAGAAAGCCGCCCAGGACCATGCCGCCGGCAGCGGCCACCATGTAGAAGGTCAGGCACATCGCGGCCCAGCGCGTCGGCACGTCGTGGAGCTGGCGCGCAGCTTCGGGCGCGAACGCCTGCACGCCGCTGATGACGACTGCATAGAGGAAAAAGAAGCCGAAGCACATCCAGACCGCGGGGATGGCGAGAAAGCCGAAGCTTTCGCCGGCCCTGCCCGCGGCCTTGGCACCCGTCCTCGCGTTTTTCGCAGGCGCGGCGGCGCTCGTCATCTCGATCCCGAGGTGGGAGCGGTTGAACCAGAGGACCACGAGCACGACGAGCGCCAGCACGCCAGCCGACGCGAGCGCCACGCGCCAGGAGAACGCCAGCGTGGTCGAGACCATCATCACCGGCGCCAGGGCCCAGCCCAGGCTGCCGGTGATGCCGTGGACGCTGAAAGCGTGGCCCAGCCGCGACGAATGGATCTTGCGGTTGAGCAGCGTGTAGTCGACCGGATGGAAGACGCCGTTGCCGATGCCGGCGACGACCGCGAAGGCGGCCAGCATCTCGTAGCTGGTGCTGATCGAAAAGCCGAAGGCGGCGAGCGCGAGCAGCGTGATGCCGCCGAACAGGATCGGCCGCGGGCCGAACCGGTCGACGACGAACCCGGACAGCGTCTGCACCGCGCACGAGACCACGAAGAAGATCGTCAGCAACACGCCGAGCTCGGTGAAGCCGACGTGGAAAGCCTCCTTCAACCAGGGGAACAGCGGCGGCAGGATGAGTTGGCTGAAGTGGCTGACCATGTGCGCCAGGCCGACCAGGCCCATGACGGCGGCGTCCTGGCGAACGAGAGGCGCCTTGGCGGCGAATGCGGTGCTGCTCATGCAGCGATGCTAGACGGCGCGACAGCGTCGCATTCACGCTAGAGCGACAACTTCTGTCGAGATCACGCCAATGACATCACGGCCGTCGAAAGCCTTGCGATCGCCGGTCGGGCCGATGACCCCGCCTCTCTATGTGCCGACCGGCGCTCGCGTGCTGCGCGCCAAGCTGCAACGCCTGCGCGCCGATACGCGCGTGGTTCCGCACGCCCATCCTTGGGGCCAGGTGGCGCTGTC
>JAYTYH010000105.1:0-1576 GCA_043742485.1 Rhizobacter sp. | reverse complement strand
GAGGAACAGGCGCAATTCCTCGGGCTTGCTCTCGATGATGCGGCTGATCGTGCCCTGGCCGATGATGGCGTAGGCGCGGGCGCCGAGGCCGGTGCCGAGAAACACGTCCTGCACGTCGCGCCGGCGCACCGGCTGGTTGTTGATGTGCCAGCCCGACGTGCCGTCGCGCGTCAGCACGCGCTTGACGGCGATCTCGGCGTAGCGGCTCCACGGCCCGCCGGCGCGCCCGTCCTCGTTGCCGAAGATCAGCTCGACGCTGGCCCTGCCGGCGGGCTTGCGCGAGCCCGAGCCGTTGAAGATCACGTCCTGCATCGACTCGCCGCGCAGCTCGCTGGCCTTCGATTCGCCGAGCACCCAGCGCACCGCGTCCATGATGTTCGACTTGCCGCAGCCGTTGGGCCCGACCACGCCGACGAGCTGTCCGGGGAGCTGGAAATGGGTCGCGTCGGCGAACGACTTGAAGCCGGCGAGCTTGATCGAGTTCAGGCGCATGGCGCGGGCGGCAGCAGGCGAAGGGCAGCGGGCAACGGTCTGGCGAAGGCACCGTCCGGCATCGGCTGAGCGCTTACAAGTCGTTGATTTTTCAGGGGAAATCTGCGCCCACGGCGGTCTCCGAAGGGGCCGGATGATAGCATCGCGCTCCTTGCCGACCCCGCATCCCGAGCCTGTTCGGGAGTCCTTCGAGAGCCCTTGCGTCCATGTCCAAGCACCGCACCAAATCCCGCCTGGCCATCGCGCCTTTCCAGTCGGCGCCGGCCGTCGAGCCGTCGATGCCCGGCACGTCCGGCGCCGATGCCGCCGTGCCGTCACAACGCCCGGTGCCGGCCGTGCCGCCGTCGGCGCCAAGCCGCGAGCTGCACGTCTTCGCCAATCCGCAGCCGAAGCGCGATTACCTGATCCGTTTCGACATCCCCGAGTTCACCTGCCTCTGCCCGCTGACCGGCCAGCCCGATTACGCGCGCTTTTCGATCAAGATGGTGTGCGACGCGCTGTGCATCGAGTTGAAGAGCCTGAAGATGTACTTGTGGAGCTACCGCGACGAAGGTGCATTTCACGAGAAGGTCACCAACGACATCCTCGACGACATCGTGGCCGCCGCCGCGCCGCGCTTCGCGCGCATCGTCGCCAGATGGAACGTACGCGGCGGCATTTACACCGAGGTGGTCGCCGAGCATCGCAAGAAGGGCTGGAAGCCGGCGGCGCGCGTCGATCTGCCGGGGTTGGTGGCCGCAGTTGCCTGAAGCGGTTGGCCCGGCACCCCCGCCGATAATCCACCGCCATGAACCCGCTGCTCTCGAAGCTCCAGCCGTACCCCTTCGAGCGCCTGCGCGTGCTGACGCGCGACGTGGTTCCCAACGCTGCATTTACGCCGATCAGCCTCGGCCTCGGTGAGCCGAAACACCCGACGCCGGCGCTGGTCAAGGACGCCCTGGCGGCGCATCTGGACGGCCTGGCGCACTACCCCGCCACCGCCGGCCTGCCCGCACTGCGCGACACGATCGCCGGCTGGGTGCAGCGCCGCTACGGCGTGGCGCTGGACGCTGCCACGCAGGTGCTGCCGGTCAACGGAGATCGG
>JAYTYH010000104.1:0-2360 GCA_043742485.1 Rhizobacter sp. | reverse complement strand
ACCTCGGCGACGTCGGCGACGGTCGTGAACTCGCCGTCGACGGTCTCCTTCAGCATCACTTTGCGGATGACGTCGTCCTCGGTGATGCCGAGCGCCCTGGCCTGCTCGGGGATCTGCTTGTCGACCAGTGGCGTGCGCACGAAGCCCGGGCAAATGACGTTGGCGCGCACCTTGTGGGCCGCGCCCTCCTTGGCGATCACCTTGGCCAGGCCGATGAGGCCGTGCTTGGCGGCGACGTAGGGTGCCTTCAGCATCGAGGCTTCCTTCGAGTGCACCGAGCCCATGTAGATCACCGAGCCGCCGCGGCCGGAGGCATACATGTGCGGCAGGCAGGCCTTGGTGGTGAGGAAGGCACCGTCGAGGTGGATGGCGAGCATCTTCTTCCACTCGGCAAAGGGAAAGTCTTCGAGCGCATGGACGATCTGGATGCCGGCGTTGCTGACCAGGATGTCGACGCCACCCCATGCCTTCACCACCTGGGCGACGGCCGCGTTCACCTGGGCTTCGTCGGTGACGTCGACGGCGACGGCCATCGCCTCGCCGCCGCCGGCGCGCAACTCGGCGGCAGCGGCCTCGGCGGCGTCGCGGTTCATGTCGGCGATGGCGACCTTCGCGCCTTCGCGGGCGTAGGTGGCGGCGATCTCCTTGCCGATGCCGCTTGCGGCTCCGGTGACGATCGCGATCTTGTCTTGCAGCTGGCGGCTCATGGGTCGAGAACTCCGGGAAGTTTGCTGGGGGTGACGGTGGTGCCGGCGGGGTTCGGGCTCAGCAGGTCGAACACCTCGACGCCGCTTTTGCCGGGCTTGCGGTGGATCCAGCGCGGATCCTCGAGCGTCTGCACGGTGTCGGCCATGCCGGCGGCCCAGTGCTCCTGCATCGAGGCGCGCGAGAACTCGTAGTCCTTCGACTGGCTCTCGTGGTGTTTGCTGCGGTAGATCAGGTGGACGACGCTGACGGCGGGCTCGGCCGGCATCGCCAGCAGCGCTTTCGCGTCGGGGTCGTCGCGCAACGCCGGCGGCAGTTTCGCGACCAGGCGGCGGGCCGCGTGAATGGTCGCCTGCCGCATCAGCTCGTTGGTGGTGTTGAGCCGCGTCCGGCTCGAGAAGCGGATGTCTTTTTCGCGCTCGCTCGCATCGCCGAGCGTTGCCGGCATGTCGCCGCGGGCGGCAAAGAGGTCGACCTGGAACACCAGCCGGCGGCGCTCGCCCGGCTGATCGAGCACATGCTGCAACGGCGTGTTCGAGACCAGGCCGCCGTCCCAGTAGTGCTCGCCGTCGATCTCGATCGGCGGAAAGCCCGGCGGCAGGGCGCCGCTGGCCATGACGTGGCGGGCGTCGATGCGCTGCATGCTCGAATCGAAATAGGCGAAATTGCCGCTGCGCACGTTGACTGCTCCGACCGAGAGGCGCACGGCGCCGGAGTTGAGCAGGTCGAAGTCGACCAGCCGCTCGAGCGTCTGCCGCAACGGCTCGGTGTCGTAGTAGCTGATGGCGGCCAGGCTGCCGGCGGGCTGGAACGGCGCGGCCGGAACGCGCGGCGAGAAGAAGCCGGCAACGCCGAACAGCAGCGCGATGGTGGCGTTCGTCTCGTTGGTGATGTCACGTGCCTTGTCGTGCGCCGCCACGGGAAAGGTCGGTGCAGCGAACGGCGACGAAGTGACGCCGTCCCAGAACTCGCGCAGCCGCTCGACACGGCGGCCGGCCGGGTTGCCGGCGATCAGCGCCGCGTTGATGGCGCCGATCGAGATGCCTGCGACCCAGTCGGGCATGTGGCCGCAGGCCGCCAGCGACTCGAAGACGCCGGCCTGGTAGGCGCCGAGCGCGCCACCGCCCTGGAGGACGAGGATGCACTTCTCGGCGGCCGGCGCCGCGGCCCGGCGCGATCGTGATGCTTTCTTCGCCGCAGCCTTCAATGCCGGTAGCTCGAATCCGTGCGGTCGAGCCGGCGCAGCAGGCCGGGCCAGATCAGGCCGGCGCCGCCGCCGCGGGTGACGGCGCGGGCCTGCTCGCCTGCCGTCTGGATGATGCTGCCGTGGACCTCGATGAGGTCGCCGCTCGCCAGCGTGCCGCCGGCCTGGGCGCGGATCTGGATCGCGCAGGTGGCCTCGAAGAGATACATCGCCTGGAACGCGGCGGCCACCGAGCTGCCGACCGTCAGCAAGCCGTGATTGCGCAGCATCAGGAAGCTCGTGTCGCCGAGGCTGGCAACGAGGCGCGGCTTTTCCTCGTCGCGCAGCGCCACGCCTTCGTAGTCGTGGTAGCCGAGGCTCGAGAGCACGAAGATCGACTGCTGCGAGATCGGCAGCACGCCGCGCTTCTGTGCCGACACGGCGACGCCGTTGAGCGTGTGCGTGTGCATCA
>JAYTYH010000103.1:0-1961 GCA_043742485.1 Rhizobacter sp. | reverse complement strand
TCGTCAGCGAGCCCGCGCCATACGAATGGACCGGGACCGAGTGGTCGCTCGAGGCCGGCCACGGCGACCTGACCGATGCGAAGTTCCATGTCGTCGCCTTCGACTTCGGCATCAAGCGCAACATCCTGCGCATGCTCGCCAGCCGCGGCTGCCGAGTCACCGTGGTGCCGGCGCAGACGAGCGCGGCCGAAACGCTGGCGTACCGGCCCGACGGCATCTTTCTCAGCAACGGCCCGGGCGACCCGCAGCCTTGCGACTACGCGATCGCCGCGACCCGCACCCTGATCGATGCCGGCCTGCCGACTTTCGGCATCTGCCTGGGCCACCAGATCATGGCGCTGGCCTCGGGGGCGGCCACCTTCAAGATGAAGTTCGGCCACCACGGCGCGAACCACCCGGTGAAAGACCTGGACACCGGGCGCGTCAGCATCACCAGCCAGAACCACGGCTTCGCGGTCGACGAGGCCACGCTGCCGGCGAACCTGCGGCCGACCCATGTGTCGCTCTTCGACGGCACGCTGCAAGGCCTGGCGCGCACCGACAAGCCCGCCTTCTGCTTTCAGGGCCACCCGGAAGCGTCGCCCGGGCCGCACGACATTTCGTACCTGTTCGACCGCTTCACTGCGCTGATGTCGGACAAGAACGCCGAGAAGAAAGTGGCCAAGAGAGCGGAGCAAATGAATGCCTAAGCGCAGTGACCTGAAGACCATTCTCATCATCGGCGCCGGGCCGATCATCATCGGCCAGGCCTGCGAGTTCGACTACTCCGGCGCGCAGGCCTGCAAGGCCTTGCGCGAAGAGGGCTACAAGGTCGTCCTCGTCAACAGTAACCCGGCAACGATCATGACCGACCCGGACATGGCCGACGTGACCTACATCGAGCCCATCACCTGGCAGGTGGTCGAAAAGATCATCGCGAAGGAGCGTCAGGCGTTTCCCGACGAGAAGATGGCCGTGCTGCCAACCATGGGCGGTCAGACCGCGCTGAACTGTGCGCTCGACCTGCACAAGCACGGCGTGTTGGCGAAATACGGCGTCGAGATGATTGGCGCGAACGAAAAGGCCATCGAGAAGGCTGAAGACCGCCTGAAGTTCAAGGACGCGATGACCGGCATCGGCCTGCACTCGGCCCGCTCGGGCATCGCGCATTCGATGGACGATGCGCTGGCGGTGCAAAAGCGCATCACGCATGACATTGGGGGCACCGGATTTCCGATGGTGATCCGCCCGAGCTTCACGCTCGGCGGCACTGGCGGCGGCATCGCCTACAACCCGGAAGAATTTGAAGAGATTTGCAAGCGCGGGCTCGACTTGTCGCCGACCAAGGAGTTGCTCATTGAAGAGAGCCTGATCGGCTGGAAAGAGTACGAGATGGAGGTGGTGCGCGACCGGGCCGACAACTGCATCATCGTCTGCTCGATCGAGAACCTCGACCCGATGGGCATCCACACCGGCGACTCGATCACGGTGGCGCCGGCGCAGACGCTTTCCGACAAGGAATACCAGTTGCTGCGCAACGCGAGCATCGCCATCCTGCGCGAGATCGGCGTGGACACCGGCGGCTCGAATGTGCAGTTCGCGATCGACCCGAAAGACGGCCGCATGGTCGTGATCGAGATGAACCCACGCGTGTCGCGCTCGTCGGCGCTGGCCTCGAAGGCGACGGGCTTTCCGATCGCGAAGGTCGCGGCCAAGCTGGCGGTCGGCTACACGCTCGACGAGTTGCGCAACGACATCACCGGCGGCGCGACGCCCGCGAGCTTCGAGCCGAGCATCGACTATGTGGTGACGAAGATCCCGCGTTTCGCGTTCGAGAAATTCCCCGCCGCCGACTCGCGCCTGACCACGCAGATGAAGTCGGTCGGCGAGGTGATGGCGATGGGCCGCACCTTCCAGGAGAGCTTCCAGAAGGCGCTGCGCGGCCTTGAGACCGGCATCGACGGGCTCACCGAGCGCAGCAC
>JAYTYH010000102.1:0-4226 GCA_043742485.1 Rhizobacter sp. | reverse complement strand
TGGCGGCGCTGCAGATCGGACGGCTGATCGGCTACTCGGTGGCCGGCGCCGTGGTAGCGGCGAGCGTCGCGGCGCTGTCGACCCTCGGCGCCGCGTCGCCGGTTTTGAAACCGGTCTGGACCCTGGCGCAGGTCGGCGCCCTCGTGTTCGGACTCGCGCTAATCATCAACGGCAAGATACCCGCGTGGCTGTCGAATCTGAGGTGGCAGCACGCGCACATGCAACCACAAACCGCCACCGTTCGGTTCATCGACCGGGTGCCGTCGGGGCTCAAGGCTGCCGGCGCCGGCGCTTGCTGGGCGGCGATCCCTTGCGGGCTGCTGCAGTCCGCCCTGATCGTCGCGGCGCTGGCCAACACCGCGGCGCAAGGCGCGGGCGTGATGGCCGCTTTCGCGGCCGGCAGCGCTGTGAGCCTGCTGGTCGCCAGCACGGCCTGGACGCACCTGAGCGCGTCGCGCGGCGGCTGGGCTCGCGCGACGTTGTCGGTGCGACTCGCCGGCGCACTGCTGTCGGCCAGCGCGGCCTTCGCGCTCTTTCATGGGCTGGGGTCTGCGCTGCAGCAGACGCTCTGCCTGTAGCTCATGAGGCAATGTGGCCCTGCCACCGGCTCGAATCTCCGCGGGAGCGAGCGGGGCGCAGCCCGGCCGTGGGGGCGCTCGATGCGTCATCGACAAGGGGGCGGTCATCGCGCGCAGGATGCTGCGGGTGGTGGGCCACCCTGCACGCGCTGCGCCGAGCGTGCGCAGCCGCAGGGGCCCATCACGACACCCGTGACGCTTCAAAGCCTGAGCCACGCGCCGGCGATCTTGTCGGATGACGCCGCGCGTCGTCCGACGTTTCGTTGCTCCGCCTGACCAGGCCGACATTCGCGGAATGTCGTCGACCAATGGGATGGCGCTTCGGATGAGAATCTTTGCCTGGCAACGAACGCCGGAGATAACGTTCGAGTTACGGTGGTGGCCGTGCTCGCCTGAAGGTCACAGCCTTACGCTCCTAGCATCGCTCGCGCGCTCGAGCACTTAGGACGTTCATGCGGTCGGCTCGAATCTGATCTTGTCGTGAGGCTGGTAGTGGGCGCCTCGCCTCTGCATCGAGGTCGCGCACCTGCTGATCGTAAACGTCACAGATTGAGGGTCTGCCGTTCGCGGGTGCGACAGCCTCGATCACGGCCGCGCGTGTGGGCTGAGGCGACTCGTACAGCGCTGCGGCCTCTTGCGCTTCTCCGCGGGCGATGGCGACCCGCTGTTCGAAAGGAAGCGACGCAGGCACGGTCGTCATGCGATCGATCGTCGCGCGCTGCGCGCTGCATGTCGTGTCGGACCAGAACGTTCCACCCGAATACGCCTTGCAAAAATAGATCGTCGCGCGTGCGGACGGGCTGATCGGGCTGCGGGCGACAGGCTCGGGGCTGGACGCGACGGGAACGGTCGGCTGCAATCGGTCAACGTCGGCAGTCAGATTCCACGCGGGGTGCGTCGCGGCGGACCTCTGAGCGGAGGGAGGTGCAGTGGAGGGTCCCGTGGCATTCGTCGCATTTTGAACCGTCGCGCGAGAGACGTACGTGTGCAGGCCGAAGCCCACGAAGACGGCGACCACGATGGCAGTCACCGTGCAGCCGGAATCTGACCGCGGCCTAAATGGGGAGGGTTTGTCGGTGAACATGCTCGGACAATGCCCGGGCAAGAATCGAGAGTCAACACGCTGCACGATAGGGACATGATCGCTGTGCAGCACTTCACGGTGCCCGGGCGCGGCAAACCTCTTTGTTCGTCGACCGGTGCCGTGAAGCCCACCTCATTAGGGATGGGGAGTAGCGCAATGACCAGAGCATGATTTCGGCAACCGCGTGGCCTGCTTCAACAACGACGGCAGCATGGCGCGCGAGTTCTCACGTCGAGTCCAGGTGTGCAGGGTCGACATCAACGTGCCGATCTGATGCCGATGGCGTGGCACGGCTTTGGCAGCTGGAAGCGCCCGCAGTTGGTCGACATGCGCTTCCTTGTCAAGCAGAACTCGAACATGCAGTGCTGGCCGGCGAACCTCGCGAATGTTGCCGACTTCGTCATGCCGATCGCGAAGTGATCCCGGCCGGCGGCCGACCACCATCTGCTCCAGGTGCTGCCGATTGCGAAAGCGCAACCCCCGCGGCACGCAACGGGCAGACGATTCGCCAGCCCGGGCGGGCGCTGCCGAATCGTCTGCGGCGCGGCGGCTCGACAGGAGATTCGAGTGGCTGTCTCCCCCATGCACCGCCGCATTGCCGGCCGCCCGACCTGCGCGTTCGCCACGGGTCGGCCATGAGCGCGCTGGTCACCGACCGCGATCGCCTCGCGACGATGCAGGCCTGTCTGGAACAGGGCCTGATGGAACCGGCGGTGTTCGAGCTGGTCGTGCGCGAGTTGCCGCCGCGCCGAAACTTCCTGGTGGCCGCGGGCCTGGAGCAGGCGCTGCAGTTCCTCAAGAGCCTGTCGTTCTCCGAGGCCGAATTCGCCTGGTTGCGTGACCATGGCGGGCACTCGCCCGAATTGCTCGAGTACGCACGGACCCTCAGGTTCAATGGCGATGTCGACGCGATGCCCGAGGGGACCGTGTTCTTCGCAGGCGAGCCCATCCTGCGCATCAGCGCGGCGCTGCCGCTCGCGCTGCTGGTCGAAAGCCGGCTGCTGAACCTGGTTCACTTCGAGACCTCGATCGCGTCGAGCGCAGCGCGGCTCGTGATCGCCGCACGCGGGCGGCGGCTGATCGACTTCGGCCTGAGGCATGCCCATGGCGCCGAGGCTGCCCTGCTTGCCGCGCGCGCGGCTTACATCGCCGGGTTCGACGGCACCGGCACGGCAGACGCCTCGAGGCGCTTCGGCATACCGTCGTTCGGCACCCTCGGCATGCGCCCGGCGGACGCCGGAATCGGCACGCTCGCCGCGCTGGCCCGCGCGTCGCCCGGCCGCATCACACTACTGATCGACACATCCGCTGCAGCGACGTCGGCGGAATCGCTGGCCGACCTCACCAGCGCCCTGAGGCGCGATGGCGACTCGCGCGGTGGCCTACAGACAGAGAGTGATACCGGCCCGCGAGCTGTTGCGCTGCGCGGCCTGCTCGACGCCACGGGGCTCTGCGACCTGACGATCTATGCGAGCGGCGATCTCGACGAAGAAGGCATTGCAACATTGATCGACAGCGGCGCGCCGATCGACGGTTTCGGGCTGCGCGGCTGGTTGTCGAGTGCCGGCGAGAGTGGGCTCGTCGACACGGTCTATGCGATGCAGCACTACGGCTCCAGCGACGCCAGCGATTTCACCGCGCGCGGCACCGCGTGGCCGGGTGCGCGCAACGTGCTGCGGCGGCTCGGCGCTGATGGTCGCATCGCGTCAGACCTCATCGTGCGAGAGCACGAGATCGGCGACGCCCAGGCATTGCTGAAACCCTGCATGCGGACGGGCAAGCGAGTTGGCCGGGCACCGACCCTGAACGAATCGCGGGCCCATCACACCAGTCAGATCGCCTCGCTGCCGGCTGAGCTGCGCGGGCTGCGGCACGCTAGCCGCACGGTGGCTGTGACGACACGCTGAGTCGCATGGCAGACCGGGCACGTGGCGTTGACAGAACGCAATCGTGTCAATGGCACCGTCCATAGACTGCAATCGATCCGATTCGCAAGCACCACACCATGCATTCAACAGCCCTCAATCGTCTGGTGCCGTCGCGTGACAACGATCCAATCGGCGTGGTCGGGTCATTGCAACCCGCAGTGCTCGACTTGGCGGTTCGTGGCCTATCCGCGTCGCCCGCGGGCTCCCCCATCGTTGCGGTGATCGGCCTCGGCTACGTCGGCTTGCCGCTGGTCGTCGAATTCGCCAAACAGACGCGCACGATCGGCTTCGATGTGGCCGATGCCAAGGTCGCGCGCTGCCGTGCAGGGATCGATCCGTCGCGCGAGATTACCGGCACCGAGATGCGGCGTGCCGTGCACGCCGAGTACACCAGCGACCCCACTTTGCTGCGAGATGCCGACTTCATCCTTGTCGCGGTGCCGACCCCGGTCGACAGCGCGCACATCCCTGATTTCGGCCCGTTGCTGCGCGCCTCGGAAAGCATCGGCACGCACATGAAGCGCGGCGCGACGGTCATCTTCGAGTCGACCGTCTACCCTGGCGCGACCGAGGAGGTCTGCATTCCCGCGCTCGAGCGCAGCTCGGGCCTGCGATGGAAGCGCGACTTCTTCGTCG
>JAYTYH010000101.1:0-1568 GCA_043742485.1 Rhizobacter sp. | reverse complement strand
GCCACCGGCACGCTGCTCGCCGAAGTGCCCGCGGCCACGCCCGAGCTCGTCGCCGAGCGCGCCGCCGCTGCACGCGCCGCGCAGCCCGCGTGGGCTGCGCGCCCGTTGCGTGAGCGCATGGACATCCTGCAGCGCTTTCGCGTCGCCGTCGCCGCAGAGGTGGAGTCGCTCGCGATGACGCTCACCGAAGAGGTCGGCAAGCCGATCCGCCAGTCGCGCAGCGAGGTCAACGGCCTGCTGCCGCGCATCGACTTCTTCATCGCGCAGGCCGAGGCCTCGATCGGTGCGCGGCAAATTCACGACGAAGGTGGCACGCGCGAAGTGCTGGCCTTCGACCCGCTCGGGGTGGTCGTCAACATCTCGGCCTGGAACTACCCGTACTTCGTCGGCGGCAACGTGTTCGTGCCGGCGCTGCTGGCCGGCAACGCGGTGCTCTACAAGCCCTCGGAGTTCGCGACGCTGACCGGCCTGCACATCGCGCGGCTCTTGCACGAATCCGGCGTGCCGCTCGATGTGTTGGTGCCGCTGGTCGGCGGTGCTGCGGTCGGCACGGCTTTGCTCGAGCAGCGCATCGACGGGCTGTTCTTCACCGGCTCGCACGCGACCGGCCAGCGCATCGCTGCCGCGGTCGGGCCGCGCTTCATCAAGCTGCAGCTCGAACTCGGCGGCAAGGATCCGATGTACGTCGCCGAAGACGCGGACATCAACGCCGCCGCCGAGGCGCTCGCCGACGGCGCGATGTACAACACGGGCCAGAGCTGCTGCTCGGTCGAGCGCATCTACGTGCACGAGCGCGTCCACAATACCTTCGTTGCCGCCTTCGTCTCGACGGTGAACGGTTTCCGGCTCGGCGACCCCGCCAGCGAAGACACCTATATCGGCGCGATCACGCGCGCGCCGCAACTCGACGTGCTCGAAGCGCAGGTGGCCGATGCGGCGGCCAAGGGTGCGACGCTGTTGACCGGCGGCAAGCGTTTGGCCGACCGGCCCGGCAACTGGTTCGAGCCGACCGTGTTCAGCCACGTCGACCACACGATGGCCCTGATGCGGGAGGAAAGCTTCGGGCCGATCATCGGAATCCAGAAAGTCGGTGGGGATGCCGAGGCGCTGCGGCTGATGAACGACACACGCTACGGCCTGACGGCAGGCGTGTTCACGAAGGACGAGGCGCGCGCGACCGCGATCCTGGCCAAGGTCAACGCCGGCACGGTCTACTGGAATTGCTGCGACCGCGTCAGCCCGCGGCTGCCGTGGTCGGGGCACGGCGACTCGGGCGTCGGTCTGACGCTGTCGACGCTGGGCATCCAGACCTTCACACGGCCGCGGGCCTGGCATCTGCGCCAGCCCGCGTGAGCGTGGCGCTGCGCGAGCCGATCTACGGCTTGCCGGGCGACGCCTCGGTCGTGGTCAACGGCAGCATCGGCGTGTCGTTGTACCCTCGCGATGGCGCCGATGCACACAGCGTGGTGGCCGCCGCCGACCAGGACATGCACCGCCGCAAGGCCGGCTGCCGCGGTTGAGCCTCGCGGCATTCAAAGCAGGGAGACAAGCGAATGGCAATGGATGTG
>JAYTYH010000100.1:0-4874 GCA_043742485.1 Rhizobacter sp. | reverse complement strand
GCGAGACTGATCGCGCCGGAGCCGAGGCCCTGCATCGCGAAGGCGAAGTCGGCGAGGCCGTCGTGGCGCGCCAGCGTCTCGCGGGCGAGGCAGATCGAGCGCGTGTCGATCGCATCGGCGGCAGCACCGTGCGCGCGGCCGGCGACCGCGTGGGCGAGCCAGCCGGCTTCGCCGAGCGAGCGCACGAGCGCGCGGCAGGTGGCGTCGACTTCAGCGCGGTCGTGGCCGTGCCGGTGCACCAGGGAAGCGGCTGCCCAGGCGTCGAGCTCGATCGCGAACGCGCGGTGGCGCGGCTCGAAGAACGGCCAGTCGAGGTGGTCGGGCGCGGCGCGGTTCGCGACCATCACCACCTGGACGCGACGCGCTCGCCCCGCAGCACTTCGTACGGATCGCCCCAGCCCGGCGCCGCCTTCAGGCGATCGCGCCAGGCGGCGAGGTTCGGAAAGCGCTCCTCGAGCACATAGCCGCTCTCGTCCGCCGGATAGAAGAGATAGCCGGAGAGCGACATGTCGGCGATCGTGAGCGCGCTGCCGACGATGGTCGCGCGCCCGGCGAGGTGCTTCTCGACGACGAAGAAGGCGCTGTCGATGCGGCTCTTCAGAAAGGCCGCAACGGCGGGGTCGGGCGGCTTGGCGGCGAACGATTTCAGAAAGCGCCAGGTCGCGAAGTAGCTCGTGAACTTGTGGTTGTCGAAGAAGAGCCAGCGCAGCACTTCGCGCTTCTCCTCGTCGCCGTTGCCGCCGAACTGGCCGTGCTGTTCGGCGAGCATCGTCAGGATCACACCCGACTGCGTGATCTTCTTGCCGTCGTCGAGCTCGAGCACCGGCACTTCGCCCATCTCGTTGACGCCGTCGCGCCAGGCCGGGTCGCGCGTGGCGCCGCCCGCGAAGTCGGCGAACGACATCGCCACCGGCTGCCACGGCACGCCGAGCGCGCGCAGCAGGAAGGCGACCTTGAAGGTGTTGCCCGATTGGGCAAAGCCGTGCAGCTTGAGCATCTCAGTTGCCCTCGAACTCCGGCTTCTGCTTGGCGGCGAAGGCTTCGTAGGCGCGCGTGAAGTCTTCGGTGAGCATGCAGATCGCCTGCGCCTGCGCCTCCGATTCGATCGCCTGCTCGATGGTCATCGCCCACTCCTGATGCAGCATGGTCTTGGTGATGCCGTTGGCGAAGGTCGGGCCCGCGGCGAGGTCGCGCGCCAGCGCCATGGCTTCGTCGCTCAGCTTCGCGGGATCGACGAGGCGATTGAAGAAGCCCCAGCGCTCGGCCTCTTCGCCGCCGAGCGAGCGGCCGGTGTAGAGCAGCTCGGCGGCGCGGCCCTGGCCGACGATGCGCGGCAGCATGGCGCAGGCGCCCATGTCGCAGCCGGCGAGGCCGACGCGGTTGAAGAGGAAGGCCGTCTTCGAGCGCGCCGTGCCGACGCGCAGGTCGCTCGCCATCGCCAGGATGGCGCCGGCGCCGGCGCAGACGCCGTCGATCGCGGCCACGATCGGCTGCGGGCACACGCGCATCGCCTTGACGAGGTCGCCCGTCATGCGCGTAAACATCAGCAGCTCGGGCGCCTTCAGCCTGACCAGCGGGCCGATGATCTCGTGGACGTCGCCGCCAGAGCAGAAGTTGTCGCCGGCGCCGGCGATGACGACGACCTTGATGTCGCTGGCATGGCGCAGGCGATCGAACAGATCGCGCAGCTCGGCGTACGACTCGAACGTGAGCGGGTTCTTGCGCTCGGGGCGGTTCAGCGTGATGCGGGCGATGCCGGCCTCGACCTCCCAGAGGAAATGCTCGGCCACATAGCCGGCGAGCGGCCTGCGGTTGCCAGCGGCCAGGGCCGGGCCGAGGCCGGTAGGTGTGGCGTTCACGCGGTGTCTCCTTCGCCGAAATTCATAGACGCGAGGCCTTGACGCGTTCGACGGCGACAAGCTTGTCACGCTCCAGATTCCGCTCGAGCTGCGACTTCGCCGCGCGGTACTGCTTGGGCCAGGCGATGCCGGCATAGCCGATGCGCGCCGCCTCGTGCAGCGTCCACGCGGGGTCGGCCAGGTGCGGGCGGGCGATGGCGCAGAGGTCGGCGCGGCCGGCGGCGATGATGCCGTTGACGTGATCGGCCTCGGAGATCGCGCCCACCGCCATCGTCGGGATGCCGACCTCGTTCCGGATCCGGTCGGAGAACGGCGTCTGGAACATGCGGCCGAAGACCGGCTTCTCCTTCTTGCTGACCTGGCCCGACGAGCAATCGATGAGGTCGGCGCCGGCCTCCTGGAAGGCCCGCGCGATGTCGATCGCGTCGTCTGGCGTGATGCCGCCTTCGACCCAGTCGTGCGCGGAGATGCGCACCGAGATCGGCAAGGCGTTCGGCCAGACCTCGCGCACGGCACGGAAGATCTCGAGCGGGTAACGCAGGCGGTTCTCGAGCGAGCCGCCGTATTCGTCGGTGCGCTGGTTGGTGAGCGGCGAGATGAACGAGCTGAGCAGGTAGCCGTGGGCGCAGTGCAGCTCGAGCCAGTCGAAGCCGGCTTCTGCGGCGTAGCGGGCGGAGCGGACGAAGTCGGCCTTGACCGTGTCCATCTCCGCATGCGTCATCGCCCGCGACCAGTCGCTGACGCCGTCGAGGTATTGCTGCGGCGAGGCCGAAACGAGATCCCAGTTGCCGTGCTCGAGCGGCTGGTCGATGCCTTCCCAGGCCAGCCGCGTCGAGCCCTTGGCGCCGGAGTGGCCGAGCTGGATGGCGATCTTGGCCTCGCTGTTGGCGTGCACGAAATCGACGATGCGCTTCCAGGCGTCGCGCTGCTTGCCGTTCCACAGGCCCGGGCAACCGGGCGTGATGCGCGCCGCCGGCGAAGGGCACGTCATCTCCGCGAACACGAGGCCGGCGCCGCCCATGGCGCGGGCGCCGAGGTGCACGAGGTGGTAGTCGCCGGCGACGCCTTCGACCGCCGAGTACTGCGCCATCGGCGAGACGACGATGCGGTTCTTCAGCGTGACGCCGCGCAGCGTGAACGGCGTCAGCATCGGCGGCACCGGTGCGTGCGGCACCTGCCGGGGCGCGCCCGACGCGTCGGCGATCCAGTCTTCGTAGCCCTCGACATAGCCCCTGTCGCGCAGGCGCAGGTTCTCGTGGCTGATGCGCTGGCTGCGCGTCAGCAGCGAATAGGCGAACTGCTCGGGCGGCAGGTTGACGTAACGGTCGACGTGCTCGAACCACTCGGTCGAGTTGCGGGCCGCGTTCTGGATGCGCAGCACCTCGACGCTGCGCAGCTCCTCGTAGTGCTCCAGCGCCGCGGCGAGGTCGCCAGGATGCTGCGCGATCGAACGCGCCAGCTCGATCGAATCTTCCAGTGCCAACTTGGTGCCCGAGCCGATCGAGAAGTGCGCCGTGTGCGCGGCGTCGCCCATCAGCACGACCGGCGTCGAACCATTCCAATGCACCCAGCGCTCGCAGACCACGCGCGGAAAGCGGATCCACTGCGACGAGCCGCGCATGTGCGATGCGTTCGAGATCAGCGGGTGGCCGTCGAGCGACGACGCGAACAGCTTCTCGCAGAAGGCGATCGCGTCTTCCTTGTCCATGGTGTCGAGGCCGGCCCGTTTCCACACCGCTTCGGGCGTCTCGACGATGAAGGTCGAGTGGGTGTCGTCGAAGCGGTAGGCGTGGGCCTGGAACCAGCCGTGTTCGGTCTCTTCGAAGGCGAAGGTGAAGGCGTCGAACAGCTTGGTGGTGCCGAGCCAGACGAAGCGGCAAAGGCGCAGATCGATGTCGGGCTTGTAGGTGGCGGCGTACTCGGTGCGGACGCGGCTGTTGAGGCCGTCGGCGGCGATGATGAGGTCGGCGTCGGGGTAGGCCTCGGCGCCCGCAACATCCGATTCGAAGACCAGCTCGACGCCCACTTCCTCGCAGCGCGCCTGCAGGATGTTGAGCAGGCGCTTCCTGCCGATGCCGCAAAAGCCATGGCCGCCCGACGTGATCTTCGCGCCGCGGATGTTGACCTCGATGTCGTCCCAGTGATTGAAGGCGCCCAGGATCTCGGCCGCGCTCTTGGCGTCGGCGGCCTGCAGGTTGCCGAGCGTCTGGTCGGAGAAGACGACGCCCCAGCCGAAGGTGTCGTAGGGCTTGTTGCGCTCGACGACGCGAACGCGGTGCGCAGCGTCTTGCTGCTTCATCAGCAGCGCGAAGTAGAGACCGGCGGGGCCGCCGCCGATGCAGACGATGTTCATCGCGGTGGTCGTGCGGCAGCGTTCCCGTTCACTCGGCGATGAGCTGCCACTTTCCGTCCTTCAGTTGCATGAGCTCGCGGCCGCGCTTGTCGAAGCCCGAGTGGTCGGCGGCGGTCATGTTGTAGACGCCCTGCGTGCCGACAAACTCCTTCGTCTGCTCGAGGGCGTCGCGCAATGCCGAGCGGAACTCGGGCGTGCCGGGCTTACCTCTGGCGGCCGCGATCGGCACCGCCCGCTGCAGCAGCAGGCCGGCGTCGTACACGTTGGCGCCGAAGGTCGCGGCCTTGGCCGGCGCGTACATCTTTTCGTAGGCCGCGATGTAGTCGGCGGCCACCTTCTTCGACGGATTGCTGTCGGGGATCTGCGTCTTGTCGTCGAGCACCATCGAGCCCGCCGCCATGATCGCGCCCTCGACCGACTTGCCGCCGAGGCGCACGAAATCGGGCACTGCGGCGCCGTGCGTCTGGTAGATCTGGCCCTTGTAGCCACGCTCGACGAGGGTGACGTGCGGCAGCACGGTCGAGCCTCCGGCGGCGCCGACGAGCACGGCATCGGGATTGGCGGCCACGATCTTGGTCACCTGGCCCAGCACGCTCTGGTCGGTGCGCTGGAAGCGCTCGGTGATCGTCACCTTCATGCCGGCCTTCTCGGCCAGCGGCGCG
>JAYTYH010000099.1:0-16196 GCA_043742485.1 Rhizobacter sp. | reverse complement strand
TGCGCGTGCACGTTGCGTTCGAGCCAGCGCACGTAAGCCGCCGGCCGCGACGCGCTCGCGGCACCCGCGGCGGCGGACACGAGCGGCTCCGCGACGGCGGCGACGCCGTCGGGCAGCTCGAAGCTGGCGGCGACGCGGGCGAGCTCGGCGTCGCTCAGCAGATGGGCGTGGCCGTCGACATCGCGCTCGAGGATGTTCGTGAACTCGACCTCGACGGCGTCGATGAATTTCTGGCCCTCGGCCTTGACCAGGATCTTGATGCGCGACTTGTACAGGTTGTCGCGCCGACCGTAGCGGTTGTAGACGCGCACGACTGCCTCGATGAAGACGAGGATCTCCCGCCACGGCAGGAAATCGCGGATCACGGTGCCGACGATCGGCGTCCGGCCCATGCCGCCACCGACGCGGACCTCAAAGCCGACTTCGCCGGCGTCGTTCTTCTTCAGCGTCAGGCCGATGTCGTGCCAGGCGGTCGCGGCGCGGTCTTCGCTCGCGCCCGTGACGGCGATCTTGAACTTGCGCGGCAAGAAGGCGAACTCGGGATGCAGCGTGCTCCATTGGCGCAGGATCTCGCAGTACGGCCGCGGGTCGATCAGCTCGTCGGCGGCCACGCCCGCGAAGCAATCGCTGGTGATGTTGCGAATGCAGTTGCCGCTGGTCTGGATGCCATGCATGTCGACGCTGGCGAGCAGGTCCATCACGTCGGCCGCGTCTTCGATCGCGATCCAGTTGAACTGGCAGTTCTGCCGCGTCGTGAAGTGGCCGAAGCCGCCGCCCCGGCCTTCGTAGGGACCACCTTCGCGGCCGTCGAACTCGCGGGCGATGCGAGCCAGGGCACGCAGTTGCTTCGAGCTCAACTCGCCATAGGGCACGGCGATGCGCAGCATGGGCGCGTGGCGCTGCACGTACCAGCCGTTCTGCAGCCGCAGGGCCCGAAACTCCTCCTCGCCGAGCGTGCCAGCGAGGCGGCGGCCGAGCTGATCACGGAACTGTGCGGCGCGCTGGTGTACGAAGCGTCGGTCGAAGTCGTTGTATCGGTACATGTCGGAAATTCGAAAAAAGCGAAGAAGCAGCCCTCGTGCCGTGCCAGCCCAGAATGCCGGGCACAGCGCTTGTAAGCGCCGCGAAAGCGGCGACTCTAGCGACGCCGCCCAGCTATGAGAACCACCTATTCGTCACTTCGGTATGCCCATGGCGCATAAGGGCCGTCGCCACGCCTTGATCGGGCTGGTCTCGACCCTTGCCGCCGCGTTCGTGGCTGGCTGCGGCAGCACGCCGAAAGCGCCGCCGGTGCCGGTCGCCGTGGCACCGCCACCGGCGCCGGTCGTGGTGCCGCAGCCGCCGCGGCGGCCACGCATCGGTCTGGCGCTGGGCGGCGGCGCTGCGCGCGGCTTCGCCCACATCGGAGTGCTCCAGGTGCTCGATGAGAACGGCCTGGCGCCCGATCTCATCGTCGGCACGTCGGCAGGCAGCCTCGTCGCGGCGCTGTACGCGTCGGGCAAGAACGGCCGTGAGCTGGCGGCCGTCGCCGACGCCATGGACGAGACCGCCTTCGCCGACTGGTCGTATCCCGGCCGCGGCCTGATCCGCGGCGAAGCACTCGCGAAGTTCGTGCGCGACAAGACCGGCCACCGCAACATCGAGCAGATGCGCGTGCCGCTGGGCATCGCCGCCACCGATCTCGACAGCGGCGAGGGCATCCTGTTCCAGCGTGGCGACACCGGCACCGCGGTGCGCGCCTCGAGCGCGGTGCCGGCCGTGTTCCAGCCGGTGCGGATCGGCAGCCACGAGTACGTCGACGGCGGCCTCTCGGCGCCCATTCCCGTGCACCACGCACGCCAGATGGGAGCCGAGTTCGTGATCGCCGTCGATATCTCGGAGGTGCCCGAAGGCAATGCCACCGGCGATGCCGCGCGCATGCTGATGCAGACCTTCGCGATCATGGGCCGCAGCCTGAAGAACCATGAGCTGCGCGAGGCCGACCTGGTGTTGCAACCGGCGCTCTCTGGCGTCTCGGGCGCCGACTTCACGACACGCCGGCAGTCGATCCAGGCCGGCCGCGACGTCACCCTCGCTCACCTGGCGCAACTGCGCGAGCGGCTGGCCGCGAAGAGCCACTGACAGCCGTTGCGGGAGCCGGGCGTAAAAAAGCCCGGACGAATCCGGGCTCTTTCACTCGCGGGGTGGCTCAGGCGGCGCGCTTGCCCTTGGTCGAGCGAACGGCGGTCGACGACATCGACTGGAAGTTCGTCTCGGCGACTTCGGCGGCTTGCTTCGCAGCCTTTTGCACGCTCTCGATGGCGTTGTTGGCAGCGGCGACAGCCGACTTCACCAGTGCCACGGCGTTCTCGGTGCCGGCCGGTGCGTTCTTGACCGCCGTGTCGACGACGGCCATGAACTTGGCTTGCGCATCGGCGCTGGTCGCTTCGGCGACACGCGTCACTTCGGCGCCGGTGCCGGCGGCAATTTCATACACGTAGCGGCTGTAGGCAGCGGCCTTCTCGGCAGCCGGTTGCAGCAGGCTGGCCTGGAGGGCCATCAGCTCCTGGGCGTCCTTGACGGACAGGGCCGCCTGGGCGGTCTGGGCGGCTTCGCTCATGGCGGTCTTGGCGACCTGCACGTTCAGCTCGATGAGCTTTTCCATGCCTTCGAAAGCCTTGCCGGTCAGGCCGAAAAGGGTTTCGATGTTGGTCTTGTGGGCAACCATTACTTGTTCGACGGTGATCATTCGGGGTCTCCTGAAGTGGGGGCGACGCGCTCGCTCTGGCGATAGAAATGTTGCACTGCAACAAAAACAAAGTATAGAGCAAGGAATGCCGTTTGCAAGCGCTTTATGCTGCACTGCAGCACTCTAGTGGGGCGGACCTAGAACGGGCGCTTCAGCAGGGCGCGACAAGGCTGTCCACAATGCGCCGCGATGAAGGCGTTCCACAGCGATCACCACCTCTTGCCGTTGCCGCCCGGCCATCGTTTTCCGCGCAGCAAATACCGGCTGTTGCGTGAACTCGTCGAGGGCCTCGACGATCTCAGGACCATCGCCGCCGACGCGGCCAGCGACGTCGAGCTCGGCCTCGCTCACGACGCCCGCTATCTGGCCGACGTGATCGGCGGCACCTTGTCGGCGGCCGAGGTTCGGGCCATCGGCTTCCCGTGGAGCGAAGGCATGGTCGAACGCTCGCGTCGCTCCGTCGGCGCCACGATCGGCGCCGGCCGCGCCGCGCTCGTCGAGGGCGTGGCCGCCAACCTGGCCGGCGGCACGCATCACGCCAGCGCCACGCGGGGCAGCGGCTTCTGCGTCTTCAACGACGTCGCCGTCGCCGCACGATTGCTGCAGCGCGAAGCAGCCACCACCGGCGGCGAGCCACTGCGAGTCGCCGTGATCGACCTCGACGTGCACCAGGGCGACGGCACCGCTGCCATCTTCGCCGGCGACGCCAGCGTCTTCACGCTGTCGCTGCACGGCGAGCGCAACTTCCCTTTCCGCAAGGCCGCGAGCGACCTCGACGTCGCCTTGCCCGATGGCTGCGGCGATGTCGAATACCTCGGCGCTCTCGACGCTGCGCTCGACGCCCTCTGGCGTGAACACCGTGTCGCGCCGTTCGGTCTCGCCTTTTATCTTGCTGGTGCCGACCCGCACGAAGGCGATCGCCTCGGCCGCCTCGCGGTCAGCGCCGGCGGCCTGCTCGAGCGCGACCGCCGCGTCTTCGCCGGCCTCCTCGCACACCGCGTCCAGGCCGCCGTGACGATGGCCGGCGGTTACGGCCACGACCTCGCCGTCACGGCCGCGATCCAGGCCGACACGATCGGAGCCGCCGTCGATTCCTGGCGCCGATGGAAGAATGCCGACCGATGAACGCCCGCATCGACCCTTCGCTCGACCCCGCCCCGGCGGCACCCGCCGCCGTCATCAAGCCGACATCGCAGCCGCGCTCGGCCTATCGGCGCTTCGTCGCTCTCGGCACGCGCTGGCTCGACAACGACGCCTATGGCCACGTCAACAACGCCGTCTATTACGGCTTCTTCGACACCGCGGTCAACGGCGTGATGATCGAGGCGGGGGCGCTCGACATCGAGCGCGGCGCCGTCATTGGCCTGGTGGTGGAGTCGCATTGCAACTACTTCGCGCCACTCGCCTTTCCGGAGCCGATCGAGGCCGGCATCCGGGTTGCGCGCGTCGGCGACACCAGCCTGCGCTGGGAGATCGGCATCTTCGCGGTCGGAGCCGCCGAGTCGGCGGCGCGCGGCCACTTCGTCCATGTGTATGTCGATCGTGCGACGCGGCGGCCGGTGCCTTTGCCGACCGGGCTGCGCGCACTCGCCGAGGAGCTCCGATGACTTTCGCCACGCCTTCTCCCCAAGAGCGCGAGCGCATCGTCGACGAGGCCATCACTTCGCGGCGCTCGATCCGCGCGTTCCTGCCCGAGCCGGTGCCGCGCGAGACCATCGAGGCCATCCTCGCCGTCGCCTCGCGTTCGCCTTCGGGCACCAACACGCAGCCGTGGCAGACCTACGTGCTGACCGGCGCGCCGCTGGGCGCGCTTTCGCGCCGCATCGTCGCTGCCTACGACGACCCCGTGGAGCGCGCGGCGCACACTGAGGAGTACGCCTACTACCCGACTGAGTGGCGCACGCCGTTCCTCGAGCGGCGGCGCAAGGTCGGCTGGGATCTTTACAGCCTGCTCGGCATCGCCAAGACCGACAAGGCGCGCATGCACGCCCAGCATCGCCGCAACTACCAGTTCTTCGGTGCCCCGGTCGGGCTGCTGTTCACGATCGATCGCGTCATGCGCCAGGGCAGTTGGCTCGACTTCGGCATGTTCCTCGAGAACATCATGGTGGCGGCGCGAGGTCGTGGCCTCGACACCTGCCCGCAGGCCGCGTTCACGCAGTTCCATCGTCTCATCGTCGCCGAGATCGGGGCGCCGGCGAACGAACAGTTCGTGTGCGGCATGTCGCTCGGCTACGCTGATCCGGCGGCGATCGAGAACACGCTCGTCACCGAGCGCGAGCCGGTCGCGAGCTTCGCGCACTTCCTGTAGGAGCGAGCCGACAGCTTCGGCGCGCTGCAACCGATAGGTCGGTCGCAGCGCCGCCGCAACAATAATGCACGATGAAAAATCCGCTGGCTGTATGGCGGGCAGGTGTCCGCTGGCCGCTCGTACTCCTGGGGCTGCTCGCAGCGTTGGTCATCGTCGTCGGCATTTGCGAGGCGATAGGCTGGCCTTTTCTGGTCGGCCCGGTCCAGCGCCAGTTGGCGAAGACGCTCGACCGCAAGGTCGAGTTCAGGGCCGGCGCCGACTCGGGCGTTCGCATCGGTCTGCTAGGTAGCGTCCGGCTGCGGGCTGCTTCTATCGAGATCGGTGCGCCGACGTGGAGCGCGGCGTCGCACACGGTCCTCGCCAAGGATGCCTGGCTCAGGCTTGGTTACTTCGACCTCTGGCGGGCATGGCGTGGCGAGCCGCTGAACGTCGAGGTGCTCGATGCCGGAGAGCTCGATGCGGTGCTCGAACGCGGCGCCGATGGCAAGGCGTCGTGGCAGTTCGGTGCGGCGAAGGCCACCGACTCGAACCAGAAGCCAGGCGCGCTGCCGACCTTCGGCCAGCTTCGGATCGGTGACGGCCACGCGACGATCGACGACGCGATCCTGCCGGCGCAAGTCGATGCCCGCTTCGCGTTGAGCGACGGCAGTGCACGCTCGACTGCGGCGATCGCTTCGGGCGCATCGGCACCGAGCGTGACGGCACTGGCGAGCGACGCCGGCATCGTCGTGCGCGCCGGTGGCGCCGCTTCCGGTGCGTCGGCAGCGGCGCAGCGCGTCGCGCTTGCCGAGGGCGAGAGCGGCCTGCGCCTGAATGCCACCGGCCAATACCGCAAGTTGCCGCTGCGCATCGACCTGCGCACCGCCGGCGTGCTCGGTTTCCTGGCCGAAGGCAAGGATGCACAGGCACAGCCACTGACGCTGTTCGCCACCGTCGGTCGCGCCAATCTTTCGTTCAAGGGCAGCACGACCGACCCGCTGCACTTCGCCGCGCTGACCGGCCGCTTCGTGATCGATGGACCCTCGCTAGCCGCCGCCGGCGACCCGGTCGGTGTGACCTTGCCGTCGACACCGGCCTTCAAGACGCGCGGCGCGATCGTCAAGGACGGCAAGCTATGGAAGGCCACCTTCGACGAAGCCCGCATTGGCTCGAGCCAGCTCAACGGAGCGTTCACCTATGACACCCGGCCGAAGCGGCCCCTGCTCTCGGGCAGGCTCGGCGGCTCCCGCCTGGTGCTGGCCGACCTTGGGCCGGCCGTCGGCACGCGCAACAACGTGAGCGCCGCGGCTGCCGGCACCAGTGCCACCAATCCCGGCCGCGTCATCCCCGACAAGAAGTTCGATCTTCCCTCGTTGCGGGCGATGGATGCCAACGTGCTGTTCGACATCGCGATGTTCGACTCCGGCACCGATGTGATCGAGCCGCTGCGGCCGGCGCGCGCCCACCTCTTGCTGGCCGAAGGCGTGCTGACGATCGCAGACATCGAAGGCGTGACGGCGCACGGCAAGCTGCTCGGCTACCTGCAGCTCGACGGCCGCAACGATCAGGCACTGTGGACAGCCGACATGCGCTTCGTCGGTGTCGACCTCGCGCGCTGGCTGCGCATCAAGCGCTCGGGCGATGCGCCGCCCTATCTCTCCGGAAAGCTCGACGCGCTCGTCAAGGTCAAGGGAAGCGGCCGCTCGACGGCCGAGATCCTCGCCAGTCTCGACGGCGACGTGCGCATGCATCTGCGTGATGCCGCCATCTCCCACCTCGTGGTCGAGGCCGTCGGCATCGACGTGGCGGAAGCGCTCGGCATGCTCTTGAAGGGCGACGACGCGTTGCCGATTGAGTGCAACGTCGCCGACCTCGATGTCGTCAAGGGCGTGGCCCGACCGAAGGTGTTCGTGCTCGACACGAAAGTCTCCACGGTCTGGATCGACGGCACCGTGTCGCTGCGCGACGAAGGTCTCGATCTGCGGGCGGTGGTTTCACCCAAGGACTTCAGCCCGCTGGCCTTGCGCACCCCGATCCACGTGCGTGGCACGCTGGGTAAACCGACGGTGTCGCTCGAGCTCGGCAAGCTTGCCGGCAAGGTCGGGGCTGCGGGCTTGCTTGCCCTGCTGAGCCCGCTCGCGGCCATCATCCCGTTCATCGACACCGGGTCGAAAGACGAAGCTGGCAGGGCGGGCGCCCAGTGCGCCGCGCTCGTCCGCACCAGCGGCTTCATCCCGAAGTCGGTGGGCAGCCCGGCCGCGACGCCGGTGCCGCGATCGGCGACCGGCGCCTCGGCGGTGGCGGCGGCCGCACCGGCTTCGACCGCGAAGCGCTGAGCCGGCCAGGCCTCAGACCATGTCGTCGGGCTTGCGCTCGTCGACAGGCGTCGGTCTGCCGCCGGGCTCGATGATCTCGTCGGTGACGACGTCGAAGCGAAGCAGGGTGCTCGGGCCAAAGCACATCGTGATCGGCACGTCTCCGGCGTCGCGGCCGCGGGCCATGACGATGCGGCCGATACGGCGGCGGTTATGGCGCGCGTCGGCCGAGTACCAGCGGTCGCCGAGGAAGACCTCGAACCAGGCGCTGAAGTCCATCGGCCCAGAGTCCGGCACGCCGATGTCGCCGAGGTAACCGGTGGTGTAGCGGGCCGGAATGTTCATGCAACGGCACAGCGTGATGGCGAGGTGCGTGAAGTCGCGGCACACGCCTTCGCGCTCGCGGTAGGCATCGAGCGCAGTGCGCGTTGGCCGCGCCGTCTTGTAGTCGAACCTGATGTGCTGGTTGACGAACGTCGTGATCGCCTTGACTCGCGCCCAACCCGGTGCGGTGTGACCGAACTGGTTCCAGGCGAAAGGCAGCAGTTCGCTGTCGACCTCGCAATAGCGGCTCGGCAGCAGGAACTGCAGCGTGTCGGGGGGCAGTTCGGTCGGGTCGCGCTGACGGGCTTCGCGGTTCTCGACGTCGAGCACGCCGGGGTCGCGGATCACGGCCTCGTTGGTGAGGCGCACGTTGCCCATGCCGAGCGGCACGTTGACACGGCCGCAGCGGTTGCCGAAGACATCGATGTACTCCTCGGGCACGAGACCGCCGCTGACCTGCAACTTCTCGGCCGCGAGCAGGTCGCCCTCCCGGGAAGGGTGCACGCGCAGCAGGTAGATCAGTGCCATCGGCGTGGCTACCGCGAGCTCGATATCGAACCCGATCTTGATCAGCATCTTCAGCTCCAGTGGTGTCCAGACGACCTAAGCAAGGATCGCACACAGCCTGATGGATCGCCGTCTGAGTGCATGGCCGGCCCGTGTAGGAGAGTCGCCCCCGCCCCGATGTAGGTAGCGTCCGACGGTACCGAGCGTGGTCGCCCGGCTCTCGTCGCAAGGGTCGGTCGCTATCGTCAGGACCATGCTTTCAAAAAGCCTCATGGCACCCCTCGCGGCACGGGTCGACCACTTCGTGCGCTGGTTCGTGAACTCCTCGCCCGAGGCCATGATCGAGCTGCCGCGGGTTGGCTTGCACGGCGAGGAAGCGGCCTCGGGTGGCAGCCTTCGGAGCGTGGGCTACCCCCGTGGAGAAGGGCCGAAATCATGACGCGGTATGCAATTGTCAGCCTCGGCGGCCTCGTTGCCGTGGTCATGCTGGTCGCGTTCTACTTGGTGGTGGAGGGCGGCGTGGAGCGAGCGGCCGCTCGCCGCATCGAGCAGGTGTCGACCGCGGCGCTGGCGAACCCGTCGCGGCGAACGGTGACGGTGGCTGGCGTGTCGCGCTGAGATTTTCGCGGCGTGCCGGGACACGCGCTGGATGCACCCGGTGGCGGTCGCGATAATCGCGTGCCATGACGGCACATGATGTCTGCACTGGATCCCGATGAGTCGTGACGACGACGCCCTGGTGGTGTGCGAACAATGCGGCCTGCCCCATCGCTGGTTGCCGGTGACCGGTCGCGAGATCGCGCGCTGCACGCGCTGCGACGCCGTCATCGGGCGCGGCCATCGGCTCTCGATCGGCAGTGTTCTTGCTCTGACGATCGCGGCGGCTGCAGCCTGGCTGGTCGCAATGACCGCGCCGTTGATGTCGATCGACTTCCGCGGCGGCGCCGAGGCCGCGACGCTGCCGCAGGCGATCGTCTCGGCCTGGCGCGGCGGCCAGCAAATCGTGGCTCTCGTCGCCGCGCTGACGGCGCTGATCGCACCGGCCGCCTTCATCGGCCTGCGACTCTACGTGCTGGCGCCGCTCGCCCTCGGCCACCGCCCGGCAGGATTCGCGTGGTGCGTGCGCCTGCTGCATCAGGCCGGGCGCTGGAACATGATCGAGGTGTTCACGGTCGGCGTCCTGCTGTCGCTGGTGCGCTTGGCCGGCTTCGCCGACGCCTCACCCGGCCTCGGCCTGTTCGCCCTCGGCGCCGTGACCTTCCTGTTCGCGACCATCGAGTCGGCCGGGCTCAAGCATTTGTGGTGGCACGCCGCGTGAGCGCCACGCAATCCGCCAGCCCGGATCGGGTTCTGCTCGGCTGCGAAAGCTGCGGCCTGGTCTCCGCCAGCGCCCTGGCCAGCAATCCGCTCGACGGCGTCGACGAGGCCGAGACGCGGCTGCAACGCTGCCCGCGCTGCGGCCATGCCTTGCTGTTCCGCAAGCCCTTCGCGGTGCAACGGACCTGGGCCTGCGTTGTCGCTGCCGCGGTGCTCTACGTGCCCGCCAACGCCCTGCCGATCATGGTGACCACCAACGCCTTGCAGCGCGAAGAGCACACGCTGCTCGGCGGCATCCACGAGCTATGGGTCGACGGCTCCTGGGGCCTGTCGATCATCGTCTTCATCGCCAGCATCGCCGTGCCGGTGTTGAAGATCGGTGTCCTCGGCCTGCTGGCCTGGACGGTGCGCTACGCACCTTCCTGGCGCCGCCTCGAACGCGCCAGGCTGTACCGGTTGATCGAGACGGTCGGCCACTGGTCGATGCTCGACGTGTATGTCGTCGTGCTGCTCGCTGCCACGGTCCGCTTCGGCTCGCTCGCCAGCGTCGCCGTCGGACCCGGCCTGCTCGCCTTCGCATCGGTCGTGGTCCTGACTCTGCTGGCGACATGGGCCTTCGACCCGAAGCTGATCTGGCGCGACGACGACCACCGCGTGCCCGCCACGACATTGGCCGAGACATGAGCGACGACCTGCCGCCACCGCCAGCACCGCCAGTACCGCCGCCGGCGATTCCGCCATCGCCGCCGGTAGCCGCCGGCGAGCTGCCGCGGCCGCGCATCGTCGAGGCGCGCCGCTGGCACGTGTCGCTGGTCTGGCTGGTGCCGGTGGTGGCGATCGCCATCGCCGCGTCTCTGCTGGTCCGCACGGTGTTCCTGACGGGCCCGCGCATAGAGATCGAGTTCGCGTCGGCCGAAGGCGTCGAGGCCGGCAAGACCGACGTCCGCTACAAGGAGGTCGTGATCGGCAAGGTCACCTCGGTGTCGCTGCGCGACGACCGCAAGCGGGTCGTCGTCGGCGTCCAGCTCGACCGCTCGGCGGCGGGCTTCGCCGTCGAGGACACCGCCTTTTGGGTCGTGCGACCCCGCATCGGCGCGGCCGGCGTCAGCGGCCTTGGCACGTTGCTTTCGGGTGCCTACATCGGCACCGACTCCGGCGTCTCCAGGAAAGGCCGCAGCGAATTCGTGGGGCTCGAGGCGCCGCCGTTCGTCCTGCGCGGCGAGCCCGGCACCGTGTTCGTGCTGCACTCCGACGACCTCGGCTCGCTCGATGTCGGCTCGCCGGTCTTTCACCGTCGTGCCCGCGTCGGCCGCGTCGTCGGCTACACGCTCGATCCCGTGAGCGACGAGCTCTCGATCAAGATGTTCATCGAGGCGCCGTACAACCGTCTGGTGACGCCGCAGATGCGCTTCTGGAACGCCAGCGGCATCGACCTGACGGTGAACGCCAGCGGCCTGACGCTGAACACGCAAACGCTCGCCTCGGTGCTCGCCGGCGGCCTGGCCTTCGAGCTGCCGCCGGGCGTTCGCAACGGCTCACCGGCGGCCGCGAACACCGTCTTCACCCTGTACAACGACCGCCGCAGCGCCCTGGCGCCACCCGATGGCCTGGCGGTGCCGATCCGCATGGTCTTCGACTCGTCGGTGCGCGGCCTCGCCGAAGGAGCCGCCATCGACCTGCTCGGCATCGAGATCGGCCGCGTCCGCTCCATCGCACTGCAGTACGACGGCGATCGCAAGCGCTTCCCGGTCGAAGTCATCGCCGAGGTCTACCCGCTGCGGCTCGGCAGCATCCGCACCGCGCTGCTGCGCGACGCCAAGGGTGGTGACGACGCCGAGGTCATCCGCCGCCTGATCGCCAACGGCCTGCGCGCGCAGCTGCGCACCGGCAACCTGCTTACCGGCCAGCTCTACGTCGCCTTCGACTTCATCCCCGGCGCAGCCACGAAGGTGGCTGCTTCCGCGACACCCGGCATCGTCGTGATGCCGACGACGCCCGGCACCCTGAGCGAGATCCAACCGCAGATTGCCGACATCGTGCAGAAGGTCAGCAAGATCCCGTTCGACGCCATCGGCCGCGATCTGCAGAGCACGCTGGCAGGCGCGAGCAAGGCGATCGGCCAGCTCACTCCGCAAGCGCAGAAAGCGCTTGCCGAAGTGCAGCGCACGTTGGCGAAGGCGCAGGGCTCGCTCGACAACCTCGACCGCAACGTGACCGACCCGAGCGCGCCGGTGCAGCGCAATCTCGAGGACACGCTGGCCGAGCTGCAGCGCGCTTCGCGCTCGCTGCGCGTGCTGTCCGACTATCTGCAGCAGCACCCGGAATCGCTGCTTCGCGGCAAGCCCGCTGATCCGACGCTGCCGCGACGCTGAGAACGCCATGACGCACAGTCGAACGCCTCTCCTGAACTTCGGCGCTGCGATTGCCGGTGTCGCGCTCGCGCTGGCGGCCGGCTGCTCGGCGGCGCCACCGGTGCGATATCACACGCTGATGCCCGACGAGGTGCCGCAACGCGCCGCGGGCGCTGACCAGGCAGGAGGCGCCGCCACGATCTCCGTCGTGCTGGAGCCGATCCGCGTGCCGGCCCAGGTCGACCAGCCGCAGTGGCTGGTGCGCCTGCCGGAAGGCAGCCTTGCCGTGCTCGAACAGGACCGCTGGGCCAGCCCGCTCCGCGACGAAATGCGACAGGCGTTGCTCGAAGCTCTCACCGCCCGCTACGGCGTCGTCGAGGCCCGCAACGCGCCCGGCGTCGCGCCGTTGAGAGTGGCCCTGGACGTGCGTCGCTTCGATTCGGTGCCGGGCCAGGAGGTGCGCATCGAGGGCTCGTGGACGATCGTCTCGGGCGAGGGCGGCAAGTCGTCGAAGCGATGCGAGTGGTTCTACCGCGAACCGGCCGCGGCCGGCATGCAGCCGCTTGCCGCCGCCCATCGGCGCGCCTGGGCGAGGCTGGGCGAGGCCCTCGGAGAAGGCCTGGTGAGAGCGTCGCACAACGAGGCCGTGACCTGCCCGGGCATTGCCTGAGCCGGCTGATCCGGGCGCTGCTTCAGGCGTGAAAAAGCCCGCGAGTCTGACGACTGGCGGGCCCGGAGGGAAAAGCTGGATCAGGGTCGAACGACGACGTTGTTCTGAACCATCTTCACACCCTTGACCTTCATGGCGATGCTCTCGGCGGTGGACTTCTCGACCGAGTTCTTGGCGAAGCCCGAAAGCATGACCGTGCCGTTCAGTGTCTCGACCTTGATGGCGGCGGCATCGACGGCCTTGTCTTCGACCATGCGAGCCTTCACCGACGTGGTGATGGCGGCATCGTCGACATAGGCGCCGACCGACTCCTGGCCGCGCGAGACAGCGCAACCGGCGGTGAATACGAGTGCCGACACGGCGGCGAGCGAAACGATGCGGGTCTTGATGTTGTGGATGCTCATGTCTATCTCCTGGTTAAGGTTGGTTTGTATCGTTCTAGTCGGTCAGCCAGTCGCTTAACTCGTCGGCATGTTCCTGCTCCTGGCTGAGGATGGATTCGAGGATGCGTCGCGTCGTCGAATCCTTGTCGCCGATCAGTTTGATCATCTGACCGTAGGCCTCGATGGCGACGCGTTCGGCGATCAGGTTGGCGCGGATCATGGCCTGCAACTCGCTCGACTCGTCGTAGTCGGCATGGCTGCGTTCGGCCAACGTGCTGGGCTCGAAGTCGGGTTCGCCGCCGAGCTGGACGATGCGCTCGGCGAGCATGTCGGCGTGGGCCGTTTCCTCGTTGGCATGAACGAGAAATTCCTCGGCGATTTTCGGCGATGACACGCCCTTGGCGGTGAAGTGGTGGCGCTTGTAGCGGAGCATGCAGACGATCTCCGTGGCCAGTGCGCCATTGAGCAAACGGATGATGTCTTCGCGCCAGGGCCCGTAGCTCGGCGTGACGGCACCCTTTTCGAGACTGCGCTTGGCCGCCTCGAGTGCGGATTCGTCGAGCTCAAGTCTCGGCTCTGGAGCGGCGGCGGTAGCGACGCTGCCGGTCACTGGACTGTCGAGCACCATGATGATCTGCTCCTACTTTCCGGAAATAGCTTTGGCGCCGAGCAACGCGAACAGCAGCACGGCGACGAAGAGGACTAGGAATACGACGAACAGGATCTTGGCCACGCCGGCCGCGCCAGCGGCGATGCCGGTGAAGCCGAACATGCCGGCGACGAGCGCGACGACTGCGAAGATGATGGCCCACTTGAGCATGTATCCCTCCATGCGACGAGGCCGGCTCCGAGAAGAGCGGCATGACCCCATGCAAACAAGCAGACCTTAAGCAGCGGCTCTCGAAAGCGACATCGGAATGCCGCGGGTGGCGATGTAGGACGGCGGCGTTAAACGCCTGCGGTGCTGCCCAGATGGACGAGCAGGCAGTCGGCTGCGCCGAGCTCCGACCAGCGCACGCGCTCGCCGCTTCGAAGCACGCGCGCCGGTATCGCCGCGGCCTGGTCTTCGGCACTGCCGCTGCCGCGCACGAACAGCACACGCAGCTTCTTCGCGTTGCGACTCAACGTGATCTCGGCACGGTCCCAGTGCGAAGGCAGGCACGGCGTGAATTCGATCTCGTCGCCGTGCTGGCCGAGGCCGAACATCGACTCGATGGCGGCGCGATGCATCCAGGCCGCCGAGCCCGTGTACCAGCTCCAGCCGCCGCGGCCGACGTACGGCGGTGCTGAGTAGACGTCGCCGGCCATGACATAGGGCTCGATCGCGTAGGCAGCGGCGCGGGTCGGGTGGCGCGAACGATGGGCCGGGCTCAGGTAGGTGAAGTAGCGGTATGCGGCGTCGCCGTCACCGCGGGCGGCCTGCGCCATCAGGGCCCAGGCGCCGGCGTGGGAATATTGGCCACCGTTCTCCCTGACGCCCCGCGGGTAGGCCTGGATGTAGCCGGCGCTCGGCTGGGCATCCTGCAGGGGCGGATCGAGCAGGCGCAACAGGCCGGCATCGGCATCGACGAGATGGTGCTCGAGCGCCAACATGGCCTGGTCGGCCAAGGGCTTCGGTGCCGCTTTCGACAGGACCGACCAGGCCTGCGCGATGAGGTCGATGCGGGCTTCGGTGTTGACCTTCGAGCCGAGCGGCGAGCCGTCGTCGAAGAAGGCCCGGCGATACCACTCGCCGTCCCAGCCTTCGGTCTGCAAGGCGGCGCGCCAGCCACGGGCCGCGTCGCTCCAGTGGGCGACGCGGTCGGCCTCGCCGCGCTTCTCGGCCACCGGCGTGAACTTGGCCACGACGTCGCACAGGAACCAGGCCAGCCACACCGATTCGCCGCGACCTTCGTAGCCGACGCGGTTCATGCCGTCGTTCCAGTCGCCGCTGCCCATCAACGGAAGGCCGTGCGTGCCGACGCGCAAACTGCGGTCGATGGCGCGGGCGCAGTGCTCGAAGACGCTGGCCTTGGCCAGGCTCACGGTCGGCGAGTAGTAGGCGTCTTCGGCGCCTTCGGGGATCTGGGCGCCCTCGAGGAACGGCACTTGTTCGTCGAGCAGGCCGGTGTCGCCGGTGGCCGTGACGTAATGTGCGCAGGCGTAGGGTAGCCAGAGCAGGTCGTCGGAGAAATGGGTGCGTACGCCGGCGCCGGTGGGCGCGTGCCACCAGTGCTGGACATCGCCTTCCTCGAACTGGCGCGAAGCGGACAGCACGATCTGCTGGCGCAGCAGCGCCGGCGCCGTCCAGGCGAGGGCGAGCGAATCCTGAAGTTGGTCGCGAAAGCCGTAGGCACCGCCGGCCTGATAGAAACCGGCGCGCGCCCACAGCCGGCAGGCGATGGTCTGGTACATCAGCCATCGATTGACCATGGCGTCGAACAGCGGGTCGGGCGTGCGCACGACCGTGGCGCCGAGCAGCTCGTCCCAACGCGCGCGCATCTGCTGCAGGCGCTTCAGCGGCGGTACCAGCGCAGCCGATCGGGCGAGAGCGCGGGCCGCCTCGGGATCGGCGCCGTAGCCGAGCAGGAAGGTGCGATCGACGGAATCGCCGGCGCGCAGCTGGATGCGGCTGGCCAGCGCCGCGCAGGGGTCGAGGCCGCTGCCGGCGGCCCGGCCGTAGTTGTCGGGCACGACGGCGCGGCCGCGCGCGTCGAAGGCTTCGCGGCGGTCGCAGGTCCAGTCAGCGAGCACGTCGCTGTCGCCGGCGAGGGCGAAAAAGGCGGTGCCACCGCCGAAGCCGGCGGAGCGGTCGCGCTGGGTGCAGAAGAGAGTGGTCGCGACGCGCTTGCCGTCGCCGTCGCTGCCGCCGTCGGCCGGCGCGTCACCGTCGCTTGCTGGCGATGCCGGATGGCTGTCGCAGAAGGTGTGGGTGCTGCCGCGGTCACCGCGCTGCGCGCCCATCACCCATTCGGCCATGCCGATGACCCGCAGCTGCAGGGTCTTGTGGCCTCGGTTGACGAGCCGGACGCGGACCTGCTTGACGGCACTCTCGGCATCGACGCACCAGCTGACGGCGACGTCGAGGGCGCCGCGCCGGTGGCTGACGAGGCTGTAGCCCTGGCCGTGGGCGACGCGGTATTCGCTGCCCGCCAGGCCAGCTGCCGACGGCGTCATGCTCCAGGCTTGCATGGTGCGCATGTCCTGCAGCAGGAACCATTCGCCGGTGGCATCGGCGACCGGATCGTTCGACCACGGCGTGAGCTGGTTGAGTCGGCTGTTGACGGCCCAGCTGTAGCCGCCCCCGGCCTCGCTGAGCTGGGCCCCGAAAC
>JAYTYH010000098.1:0-7649 GCA_043742485.1 Rhizobacter sp. | reverse complement strand
CAGTTCAACCTCGCGGCGCCTCTCGAAGAGGCCACTGCGACCGCTGTTTGGAAGGCGGTGCTTTCGGCCTGATCAGCTGACCGAAGTTGCTTCCTTCCTCGCTTCCGTTTCCTATTCGTACCAGAGCCCTGGGCGCCTGCCACCTGGATCAAGGTGCGTCGTTAGATGGCATTGTCGTCAGGCAGCCTGGGCAAGCGCGCCTGCGGCGTGGCTAGAAAAGTAGCCCATCGCCGCCTGCACGCCGCTGCCGGCGAGGCGCACGCCGGAGAGCTTTAGGCCCATCTCGCAGCCGGCGACGGCGGCGAGCAGCGTCAGGTCGTTGCTGTCGCCGAGATGGCCGATGCGGAAAATCCGGCCTTTGACCTTGCCGAGGCCGGTGCCGAGCGAGAGGTCGAAGCGCTGGTGGATGAGGCGGCGCACGGCGTCGGCATCGATGCCCTTGGGCATCATCACGCCGGTCAGCACCGGCGAGTGACAGGCCGGGTCGGCGCACTGGATCGGCAGGCCCCACGCGGTGACGGCGGCGCGCACGCCGGCGGCCCAGCGCTGGTGCCGCGCGAACACGTTGTCGAGGCCCTCGCCGAGCAGCATGTCGAGCGACTCGTTGAGCGCGTAGAGCAGGTTGATGTTCGGCGTCGACGGGAAGTAGCCGTCGACGTTCATCGCCAGGATCTCGTCCCAGGCCCAGAACACGTGCGGCAGCTTCGCCGTCTTCGAAGCCTCGAGGGCGCGCGGCGAGACGGCGTTGAAGCCGATGCCTGGCGGCATCATCAAGCCCTTCTGCGAGCCGCCGATGCTGACATCGATGCCCCATTCGTCGTGGCGTAGATCGGCCGAGCCGAGGCCGGAGATCGAGTCGACCATCAGCAGGGCGGGGTGGCCGGCCGCGTCGATGGCCTTGCGCACCGCGGCGATGTCGCAGACGACGCCGGTGGAGGTCTCGTTGTGCATCACGCACACCGCCTTGATCCGCTTCTCGCCGTCTTTGCGAAGGCGCGCCTCGATCATGCCGGCGTCGATGCCCCGGCGCCAGTGCGGCGCCTCGGGCAGCTCGACGTCGCTGCCGGGCCGGACCAGGAACTCGGTCTCGAGGCCGAGCCGCGTGGCCATCTTCTGCCAGAGCGCCGCGAAGTGGCCGGTCTCGACCATCAGCACGAGGTCGCCGGGGCTGAGCGTGTTGACGAGCGCCGCCTCCCATGCGCCGGTGCCGGAGGCCGGGTAGATCACGACCGGGTGCTTCGTCTTGAAGATGTCGCGGATGCCGCCCAGCACCTTGCGGCCGAGGGCGCCGAATTCGGGGCCGCGGTGGTCGATCGTCGGCAGGCTCATCGCCCGCAGGATGCGATCGGGCACCGGCGTCGGGCCGGGGACCTGGAGGAAGTGGCGGCCGGTCGGGTGGAAGTCTAGGTCGAGCATCATGGTGCCTGGTTGCCCCTCATTCTCTTGCATTGGTACCGGCACTCGAAGACCCGTGAATTTTCCCGCGCTTTCCCCGGTCGAGCCGATGCACGCGAGCGGCACCCTGGCCCGCCGCCTGCGCGCGGAGACCGCGGGCGAAGTGCTCTTCGACGCCGCCTCGCGCGGCCGCTACGCCACCGACGCCTCGATCTACCAGGTGATGCCCGCCGGCGTCTTCGTGCCCACCTGCGACGTCGACGTCGCCGTCGCCCTCGAGATCGCACGCGAGCTCGCCGTGCCGGTGACGGCGCGCGGCGGCGGCACCAGCCAGTGCGGGCAGACCACCGGCGCAGGCCTCGTGGTCGACACCAGCAAGCATCTGCGGCGCGTGCTCGACATCGACGCCGCGGCGATGACGGCGACGGTCGAGCCCGGCCTCGTCCTCGACCATCTCAACGCGCAGCTGAAGGCGCACGGTCTCTGGTTCCCGGTCGATGTGTCGACGAGCGCCCAGGCCACGATCGGCGGCATGGCCGGCAACAACTCGTGCGGCTCGCGCTCGATCCGCTACGGCAACATGGTGCACAACGTGCTCGGCATCCGCGCTCGTCTCGCCGACGGCAGCGACGTGAGCTTCGGCCCCGTCGACCTGGCTTCGGGCCGTGCCGCCGCCATCGGCGCCTTCGTACGCGACCTCGCGGCGACGCATCGCAACGAGATCGTAGCGCGCTGGCCGAAGGTGCTGCGCCGCGTCGGCGGCTACAACCTCGACCTCTTCGAGGCGCAGAGCGAGAAGCCGTACACCGATGACGGCAGCGTCAATCTCGCCCATCTTCTGGTCGGCGCCGAAGGCACCCTGGCCTGGTCGCGCGAGCTGACGCTCAAGCTCTCGCCGCTGCCCGGAGCGAAGGTGATCGGCGTAGTCAACTTCCCGACCTTTCGCGCCGCGATGGCGGCGGCCGAGCACATCGTCACGCTCGAGCCCACGGCCGTCGAGCTGGTCGACCGCACGATGATCGACCTTGCGCTCGCCAACCCGGCCTTCGCGCCGACGATGGCGACAGCGCTGGTCGGCTCGCCGGCCGCGATCCTGCTCGTCGAGTTCGCGGGCGAGGCCAGGGCGCCGCTGCTGCGGCGCCTCGACCGCCTCGTCGAGCTGATGGCCGACCTCGGCCTGCCGGGCAGCGTCGCCAGGCTGGCTGACGACGCGCTGCAGAAGAACCTCTGGGAGGTGAGGAAGGCCGGGCTCAACATCATGATGAGCCTGAAGGGCGACGGTAAGCCGGTCAGCTTCATCGAGGACTGCGCCGTGCCGCTCGCGCACCTCGCCGGCTATACCGACGCGCTTACAGAGGTCTTTGCCCGCCACGGCACGCGCGGCACCTGGTACGCGCACGCCTCGGTCGGCACGCTGCACGTGCGGCCCATCCTCGACATGCGGCGCGATGGTGCGCAGAAGATGCGCGCCATCGCCGACGAAGCCTCGGCGCTCGTACGCAAGTACAAGGGCGCCTTCAGCGGCGAGCATGGCGATGGCCTCTGCCGCGGCGAATGGATCGCGTGGCAATTCGGGCCGGCGCTGAACGAGGCGTTCCGATCGATCAAGCGCGAGCTCGATCCGGCGGGCTTGTTCAGCCCGAACCGCATCGTCGATCCGCCGCGCATGGACGACGGCGCCCTGTTCCGCTTCGCGCCTCCCGAAGCGCCGAAGCCCTATCGCACCATCGCTCTGGTGCCGGCACTGGACTGGTCGGCCTGGAACGTGCAGAACGATCCCGTCATCGAAGCCGTCACCGCGCCGGGCAGCGGCGGCGACTCGACCGGTGGCTTCGCCAAGGCCGTCGAGATGTGCAACAACAACGGTCACTGCCGCAAGTTCGACGCAGGCACGATGTGCCCGAGCAATCGCGTCACCGGCGACGAGAAGCACCTCACGCGCGGCCGCGCCAACACGCTCCGGCTTGCGCTCTCGGGCCAGCTCGGCGAAGAAGCGTTGACGAGCGAGGCGATGCGCGAGTCGTTCGATCTGTGCGTGTCATGCAAGGGCTGCCGACGCGAGTGCCCGACCGGCGTCGACATGGCGCGCATGAAGATCGAGTTCCTCGCGCACTACACGACCCGCCACGGCACCACGATCAAGGACCGGCTGATCGCGCACCTGCCCGACTACGGCCACGCGCTCGGCCGCATCGCGTGGCTGGCGAACCGGCGCGGCGCGAATGGCCTGCTCGCCCGCGCCGGCGAAGCCTGGCTGGGCCTCTCGGCCCGACGCTCCCTGCCGAAGTGGCGTGCCGACACCTTCTGGCGTGGCCGCGACCGCAGCACGTTCGCCGATGCCGCCACCACGCTCGCTGCGGCACATGCCGGCGGCAAGGCGGCGGTGCTCTTCGTCGACACCTTCAACGGCCTGTTCGAGACCGAGAACGCGCTCGCCGCGGCACGCGTGCTGGCGGCCGCCGGCTACACGTTGCACACCGTCGAGAAGGCCGGCGGCCACCACTGCTGCGGCCGCACCTTCCTCGCCGCCGGCATGGTCGCCCAAGCGAAGGCGCGCGCTGGGGCGTTGCTCGACGCGTTGCTGCCGTTCGCGCAGGCCGGCATCGCCATCGTCGGACTCGAGCCCTCGTGCCTGCTCACGCTGCGCGACGAATCACTCGCGATGGGGCTGGGCGAGAAGGCCGTCGTGGTGGCGTCGCAGGCCTTGCTGTTCGAGGAGTTCGTGGCGCGCGAGGCGAAGGCCGGGCGTTTCGGGATCGCCTTCACGCGCCTCGATGCCCAGGTCGTCGTGCACGGCCACTGCCACCAGAAGGCGTTCGGCGCGGCGGCCGTGATCCTCGACGTGCTGCGTCTGGTGCCGGGCGTGGCGCCCGAGATGATCGAAAGCTCGTGCTGTGGCATGGCCGGCGCGTTCGGCTACGAGGCCAGGCATCACGACATCTCGATGCAGATGGCCGAGGCGAGCCTGTTGCCGGCGGTGCGCGCCGCGCCCGACGCGATTGTCGTCGCCGACGGCACGAGCTGCCGGCACCAGATCGAAGAGGGCGCCGGCCGCGTCGCGATTCACGCCGCCCGCCTGCTGGAGCGGGCGCTGCCTCAGCGTCCGACGTTCATGAACGGGATCGGCGCACTGCCGTAGATCGCGGTCGGCAGGGCGCCATTCCACTTTTCGGCCTTGGTCTGCTCGACCTCGATGCGGCGCAGCTCGAGCACGTCCTTGTTCTGCGCCAGGGCGGCGTTCTGGATCTTCAGCGCTTCGGCCTGCGCGGTCGCGACCTTCAGGTTCGCATAGGCCTGGCCATCCGCCGTCACCTTCACCGCGTTGGCCTCGGCCTCGGCGATGGCCACCTTCTGCTTCTGCTCCGCTTCCACGGTCTTCAGCTTGTTCTCGGCAACGAGGCGGAGCTGCTCCTGCGTCACTTTCTGGTTGATCGCCGCCATGTACGTTTCGCTGAAGGCGAAGTTGCGCATGTCGATGTTGATGATGTGCGCGCCGTAGAGCGCCACCTTGGCGCTCAGCGCCGTGTTGATGTCAGACGAAACCAGAGCTCGCTTGGCGATCAGGTCGGGCGCCGTGTAGCGCGCGGTCACCGCCTTGAAAACTTCCTGCGTGGCGGTCTGGATGTACGACTGCAGGTTGCCGTCGTGGCTGTACTTCTCGTAGACCTCCGAGACGCGGTCGGTGGCGATCGAGTAGCGCACGGTCAGGCTCACCTTCACGGGCTGGGTGTCGCTGGTGCTGCCTTCGGCGTTCTCGACCGTCGCCTCCTCGGCGCGGATGTTGAAGATCGAGAGCTTCTGCCACGGCCACAGCATCAGGTAGCCCTCGTTCTCGATCCCGCGGATGGCGCCCCCGACCGTGATCACGCCACGGCTTCCCGTGGGCACCGAGTGGAGCGGCCAGACCGCGAACACCGCGACCAGAAGCAGAACCGCACCGACAGCCCACTTGACGAAGCCCGTCCGGTCCAGTGACCGGTCGTCCCTGTTCATCAGTTCCATCGCGACTCTCCTTGGTGAGGGTCGCCAGTATCGGTGCGTGGCAGCGGTCGGCTATGCCGTCGAGGCGCTTTCTCGCGGCGCTACTTCAGCCACTTGTCGAGCGTGCGGTCGAACTCGCCGCTGGCCTTGCTCAGGTGCAGCCAGGTGTCGACCCAGGCCTTCATCGCGGTGTCGCCGCGTGGCAGCAACCAGCCCATCTCGCCGTACTGAAGGGGCCGGTCGGGATTGACGGCACACAGGCCCGGCCGCGCCTTCTGCTGCGTGATCGTCTCGACCGATTCCGAGATCATGACGTCGGCGTTGCCCTTCAGGATCTCGTCGAAGATGGTCACGTTGTCGTTGAAGACGATCACCTTGGCGAGCGGCAGGTTGGCGCGCACGAAGCGTTCGTTGCTGCCGCCCGGATTGGTGATCACCGTCACGGTGGGCTTGTTGAGGTCGGCCACGGTCTGGAACTTGGCCACGTTCTCGCAGCGCGTGATCGGCGCCTTGCCGTTGACCATGTAGGGAATCGAGAAGCCGGCGCGCTTGGCGCGGTCGGTCGAGACCGAGATGCCGCCGACGGCGAGGTCGCACTTCTCGACGAAGTCGTCCATCAGCTTCGGCCACGCCGTCTTCACCATCTCGACCTGGACGCCGAGCGCCTTCGCGGCTGCCTGCACGAGGTCGATGTCGAGGCCTTCGAAGCCGCCGTCGGCGCGGACCAGCGAGAACGGCTTGTAGTCGCCCGGCGTGCAGACGCGGACCTTGCCGGCCTTGATGACGTCGTCGAGCCGCGACGGCGCTTCGGCATGGGCGGTGACGGCGGCGCCGAAGCCCGCGGCGAACGAAAGGGCGAGGAGGAGGTGTTTCACGGTCGGTCTCCGATGCGCTCAGGCGATCTTGAACAACTCGGCGCAGCGCGACGTGCTGCTGCGGCCCAGGTTGTCCTGCAATATGACGGCGCTGGCGATGCGGCCGGCCTTGTCAGCAAGGATGCGCAGCTTGCAGACCCGCTCGTCGAGGCCGTAGGGACCGGGCGGCGCCGAGCCCACGGCCGATTCCCAGGTGTAGTCGATGGCGCCGCTGAGCAGCTCCGAGCGGGTTCTCCAAGGTCCGTAGCGATCGAAGAAGTCGCCGGCAGGCATGCCGCCGACCTGCCTCGTGATGATCGCCTGCGCCTCCTCGTTGCTTTTGAAGACGGAGCAACCCGACGCCGCGAGAAGAGCCAGGCCGGCAGTGGCGGACAGCGCAGAGGCGAGAGTGCGATTCAAGGTGGAGACACGGCTCGCACCGCGCGTCGTGGAAGAGCCGCGATGATGCCTCACGGCCCTTCCGGCCCAGGGCCGGATCAGTTCTTCTTGCGGCGGCCGTCGGGCTCCACGGCGACGCCCTTGAACTTGGCGCCGTCGCTCTTTACGTCCATGAATTCGCCCTTGCCCGGACGCTTGCTCTCGTCGCGCTTGACGAAGGTGCCGGTAACCGGGTTCTGCACCTGCGTGCGCCCCGACACCGCGCCCTTGCGCGTTCCTTCGCCCGTGTTCTTGGCCATGTTCGTTCCTTCGTTCGCGGTGCGCCACAAGGCGCTGCGCGAAAGTTAGCGCCACCCGTTCTTCGCGCGCATCGGAAGGCGTGCCGAGGCCGCGTAGGACGGCTCACATGGACGCCTGCCCGTGACCAAACCGCGCGGTCCCTGTGGCATGCTTGCCTGGGCCATGGCCGCATCCGCGAAACCCGCGAAACGATCGACCACCGCGCTCTCGCGCTATCACGCCAAGCGCGATTTCACGCTCACGTCGGAGCCGGCCGGGGCCACGGCGTCGGCGTCGCACAAGGGCGCGAGCAAGGCGCTCGGCTTCGTGATCCAGAAGCATTGGGCCGGCCGGCTGCACTACGACTTCAGGCTCGAGCTCGGTGGTGTGCTGCTGAGTTGGGCGGTGCCGAAAGGGCCTTCGTTCGACCCCAGGCAGATGCAGATGGCGATCCACGTCGAGGACCATCCGCTCGACTACGCCGCCTTCGAGGGGACGATTCCGGCCAAGCAGTACGGCGCCGGAACGGTGATCGTCTGGGACCGCGGCATCTGGCAGCCGGTGGGCGATGCGGCGGCCGGCCTCGCAGCCGGCAAGCTGGTCTTTCGCCTGCACGGCGAAAAGCTCGCCGGCTTGTGGGAGCTGGTGCGCATCGCCAAGCCGGGCGAGCGCCAGGACCCGTGGATGCTGTTCAAGAAGCACGACGAATGGGCCCGGCCGCTGGCGGAATACGACGTCATC
>JAYTYH010000097.1:0-3217 GCA_043742485.1 Rhizobacter sp. | reverse complement strand
GCGAAAGCGGTCGTTCATGGCGTTCAGGCGCGCCGAAGCGAGCACTGCGCTCTGCCCGCCGGAAAGAAAGGCGACGCCGGGGACGGCCGCCGGCACGTTTCGCAGCAGGCATGTGACCGTGGCTTCGGCGACTGCGTCGACGCTGCTCTGGTCTGCTGCGGCCAGGCCGGGCAACACCATGTTGGGTTTGAGCAGCATGCCCTCGAGAATTACCTGCTGCGCGTCGAGCTCGTCGAACACCGCGTGCAGGACCTCGGCCGTCACGGCGGCGCAGCGCGCGAGCGTGTGTTCGCCGTCCATCAGCACTTCCGGCTCGACGATCGGCACCAGCCCGGCCTCCTGGCAGAGCGCGGCATAACGCGCGAGCGCGTGCGCGTTGGCCAGGGTGCAGGCGCGGCTCGGAATCGCCGCGCCGATGCGGATCACGGCGCGCCACTTGGCGAAGCGGGCACCCATCGCGGCATATTCGGCGAGACGGTCACGCAGGCCGTCGAGGCCCTCGGTCACCTCCTCGCCCGGATGGCCGGCGAGCGCCTTCGCGCCAGCGTCGACCTTGATGCCGGGAACGATGCCGAAGGCGGTGAAAGCTTGTGCGAACGGCAGTCCCCGGTTCGTCTTCTGGCGCAACGTTTCGTCGTAGAGGATCGCGCCGCTGATGCATTCGCCGAGGCGCGGCGTCGTCACGATCATGTCGCGATAGGCGCGCCGCGCTTCAGCGGTGAGCGCAATGCCGAGCGGCGCGAAGCGCTTGTTGCAGGTCGGCGTGCTTTCGTCCATGGCGAGCAGGCCCTTGTCGCCGGCGACGAGTGCTGCCGCAGTGTCGACGAGCTTTTGCGCATCCATGTCAGGTGGCTTTCTTTGCTGTCGTCGGGGCGGCGATCGCGCGGTCGACGATGCCCTGCGCTTCCTTGAGGATCTGCTGCAGGTGGTCGGCACCGGCGAAGCTTTCGGCGTAGATCTTGTAGATATCCTCGGTGCCCGACGGCCGCGCCGCGAACCAGCCGCTCTTAGCGATGACTTTGATGCCGCCGATCGCCGCGCCGTTACCCGGCGCCTTGTCGAGGACGCACTCGATCGTCTCGCCGGCCAGCTCGCTCGCGCCGAGCGCGCTTGGGTTCAGTGCGGCGAGTTGCTTCTTCTGCTGCACCGTCGCCGGCGCATCGACCCGATCGCTGACTGGCTCGCCGAGCTCGCGCGTGAGCTCGGCGTAGGCGCGGGCCGGATCCCCGCCGGTGTGCGCCGTGATCTCGGCCGACAGCAGCGCCGCAACGATGCCGTCCTTGTCGGTCGTCCAGACGCTGCCGTTGCGGCGCAGGAACGACGCACCGGCGCTTTCCTCGCCGCCGAAGCCGAGCGAGCCGTCGAGCAGGCCGTCGGCAAACCACTTGAAGCCGACCGGCACCTCGTAGAGCCTGCGGCCGAGCCGGGCGACGATGCGGTCGATGAGCTGGGTGCTGACCACCGTCTTGCCGACCGCTGCGAGCGCCGGCCACTGCGGCCGGTTGCCGAACAGATAGTCGATCATCACCGACAGGTACGCATTCGGCGCCAGCAAGCCCGCCGCTGTGACGATGCCGTGGCGGTCGTGGTCGGTGTCGGAGGCGAAGGCGATGTCGAAGCGATCCTTGAGGTCGAGCAGGCGTTGCATCGCATAGGGCGACGACGGGTCCATCCGGATCTGCCCATCCCAGTCGAGCGTCATGAAGCGGAACGTCGCATCGACGTCCTCGCTCACCACTGTCAGGTCGAGCCGATATTGCTCGGCGATGCGCGCCCAGTAGTGCACGCCGGCGCCGCCGAGCGGGTCGACGCCCATCTTCACCCTGGCGTTGCGGATGGCGTCGAAGTCGATCACGTTGCCGAGGTCGGCCACGTAGCGGCCGAGATAGTCGTGGCGATGGGTGGTGGCGGCAGCCAGCGCCTGAGCATGCGCCACGCGCTCGACGCCGACCAGGGCCTGCTCGTGAAGGCCGTTGGCAGCCGCCTCGATCCAGCCGGTGATCTCGGTGCCGGCCGGCCCGCCGTGCGACGGGTTGTACTTGAAGCCGCCATTATCAGGCGGGTTGTGCGAAGGCGTGACGACGATGCCATCGGCCAGGCCGGTGCTGCGACCGCGGTTGTAGGTGAGGATGGCGTGCGAGATGGCCGGGGTCGGCGTGTACTCGTCGTTCACAGCGAGCATCGTCTCGACGCCGTTAGCGGCGAGCACCTCGAGCGCGCTCGCTGCGGCCGGCGCCGAGAGCGCATGGGTGTCGATGCCGAGATAGAGCGGCCCATCGATGCCCTGTTTCTTGCGGTAGCGGCAGATCGCCTGCGTGATCGCGAGCACGTGGCGCTCGTTGAACGACAGATCGAACGACGAGCCGCGGTGCCCCGAGGTGCCGAAGGCCACGCGCTGGGCGGCGATATTCGGATCAGGAATTCCAGTGTAGTAAGCGGTGACGAGCCGGGCGACATCGACGAGCGAAGCGGCCGGGGCCGGCTTGCCGGCGAGGGGGCTGATGCGGGTGGCCATGACTGGGCTTCTAGTCGGAGGCGGAATTGTTCGCCGCCCCCTGGGCGCGCCGGCATCTGCTCATCGGGCGGCAGTGCCGGCGAGCTGCGCGCTCTTGTCGGCGATGCCGGCAAGCAGGCTGCTCCACGACTTCTTGAACGCGTCGCCGGCTTCCTTTTGCAGCCGCACGGCGAGCGCATCGACGTCGACGCCGAGCCTGATGAAATCGGCGATGACTGCCTCGGCGTCGCCGCCATCCGGTGCGAGCACGGCGCCGGCCTTGCCGTGGTCGGCGAAGGCCAGCAGCGTCCTGTCGGGAATGGTATCGATCGTGTCGGGCGCGGCCAGCGTTTCGACGTAGAGCGTGTCGCGACCCTTGGGATCCTTCATCCCGGTGCTGGCCCAGAGTAGCCGTTGCGGATGCGCGCCGGCCGCGGCGAGCTTGCTCCAGCGCGGCGCGGCGAGCAGCTCGCGGTAGGCCTTGTAGGTGCGCCTGGCGATGGCGATGCCGAGACGGTTGCGGTGATCGACCGGGACCTGGTCCTTCACCGCGACGTCCCACCGGCTCACGAACAGCGACGCCACCGATTCGACGTTCGGATCGAGCCCGGCTTGGATGCGCCGTTCGATGCCGCGCATGTACGCCTCGGCGACGGCACGGTACTGCTCGCGCGAGAACAGCAGCGTGACGTTGATCGGCACGCCGGCGAAGATCGAGTCCTC
>JAYTYH010000096.1:0-3584 GCA_043742485.1 Rhizobacter sp. | reverse complement strand
GAACCGGCTGCTGCGCCTGCTCGGCCTGGCGCGCTGGCCGATGCGCTACCTGATGCTGCACCCCGGCGTCATCGACGAGCTCGCCGACGAGCGCCTGCTGCACGACCGCTTCGACGCGGCCGCCTACACGCGCGAGCTCGAGGAGCGCCATGCCGGCTGGCAGCGCTCGAGCCAGGCCGAGGAAGAGCTGCTGCTCGACACGCTGCGCCGCGCCCATCACGCCGAGGTCTTCCGCACGCTGGTGCGCGACGTCGAAGGCCACATCACCGTCGAGGAAGTCGCCGACGATCTCTCCGCGCTCGCCGACGCCACGCTGTCGTGCGCGCTGCGCTGGGCCTGGAAGCACCTCAAGTCGGCGCACCGCGACGAGCCGCGGCTGGCGGTCATCGCCTACGGCAAGCTCGGCAGCAAGGAACTCGGCTACGGCAGCGACCTCGACGTCGTCTTCGTCTACGACGATCCCGAGACCGAGGCCGACAAGGCCGCCGAGGTCTACGGCGCCTTCGTGCGCAAGGTCATCGCCTGGCTGACGATGCGTACCGCCGCCGGCGAGCTGTTCGACATCGACACCGCGCTGCGCCCGAACGGCAACTCGGGCCTCCTCGTGACCTCGATGAGCTCGTTCGAGAACTACCAGACCGGTCGCGGCAGCAACACCGCGTGGACGTGGGAGCACCAGGCGCTGACGCGGGCGCGCTGGTGCGCCGGCCAGGTCACGCTGGCGCCGCGCTTCGAGCAGGTGCGCCGATCCGTGCTCTCGGCACCACGCGACGTTGCCGCGTTGCACGACGAAGTCCGCACCATGCGCGAGAAGGTGCGGCGCGCCCACCCGGTGCCCGAGGGACGTTTCGACGTCAAGCACAGCGTCGGCGGCATGATCGACGTCGAGTTCGCGGTCCAGGCACTTGTGCTCGGCGCCAGCGGCCGCCATCCCGAGCTGCAGGCCGACGTCGGCAACATCGCCTTGCTGCATCTCGCCGAGCAGGCCGGCCTGCTGCCCGCCCGCGTCGGCCACGCCGCGGCCGATGCCTACCGCGACCTGCGGCGGGCCCAGCACAAGGCCCGCCTCGACGAGCAGTCGACGCAGGTCGATCCGGAGGCGATGGCCGAGGCCAGCCGCGCCGTCGTCGCCCTCTGGCAGGCCGTGTTCGACGAGGCCTCCGTCAGCCCGGGGTGAGCCGGTGCGGCCACGGCTCAGCATCCGCGCCGATGATCGAACGCAAGACGCATCTCGACGCTTTCGCCGTTGGCTCGCTGGTGCTGTGCTGCTTCCTGTGGGGCCTCAACCAGGTCGCGGCAAAGGCGATCCTGGCGGAGGTGCCGGCCCTCTGGCAGGCGGCCATCCGCTCGAGCGGTGCGGCGCTGCTGGTCGGCATCTGGGCCGCCAGCCGCCGCATCCCGCTATTCGAGCGCGACGCCACGCTCGCCGGCGGCCTGCTCGCCGGGGCGTTGTTCGCCGCCGAGTTCTTCTGCATCTTCATCGGCCTGCAGTACACGACCGCTTCGCGGATGGTCGTGTTCATCTACATCGCGCCCTTCGTGGTCGCCCTCGGCATGCCGCTCATCGCTCGCTCGGAAAAGCTCGACTCGCTGCGAGCCGGCGGCCTCTTGCTGGCCTTCGCTGGCATCGCATGGGCCTTCGCCGAGGGCTTCTCGCGGCCATCCGTCGGCCCGCTGCAGTGGCTTGGCGACGGCCTCGGCGTCCTCGCCGGCCTGCTCTGGGGCGCGACCACACTCGCCATCCGCGGCAGCGCCCTGAGCCACGCGTCGGCCGAAAAGACGCTGCTGTATCAGCTGGCCGTCTCCGCGGTGCTGCTGACCGCCGCCGCCTTGGTCGCCGGCGAGCCGCTGCCGCAGGCCCTTTCGGCGCTGGCGTGGAGTTCGCTCGTGTTCCAGACGGTGGTGGTCAGCTTCGCCAGCTACCTGCTCTGGTTCTGGCTCATCCGCCGCTACCCGGCGACGCGGCTGGCCTCGTTCACGATGCTGACGCCGGTGTTCGGGCTGCTGCTTGGCGCCGTGCTGCTGCAGGAAGCCGTCTCGGCGCGACTGCTGTTCGCGCTGGCGACCGTGGTGCTCGGCATCACCCTCGTCAACCGGCGCGCCTGACCGCTCGGTTCGCCCTGGTCAGCGCCTGATGCGATCGACCAGCGAGGTCGTCGAATAGCCATCCACGAACGACAGCGCCCGAGCGTCGCCGCCCCAACTGCGCACGAGCGTGGTTTCGGCAAGCGATTCGACGTCGTAGTCGCCGCCTTTGACGTAAAGATCAGGGCGCACGAGCTTGAGCAGTTCGAGCGGCGTCGATTCGTCGAATAGCGTCACCAGGCTCACGCTCTCGAGAGCTGCCAGCACGCAGGCGCGATCGCCTTCCGAGTTCAGCGGCCGGTCGGGTGCCTTGCCGAGCGAGCGGGCTGAGGCGTCGCTGTTGAGGCCGATGACGAGGCTGGCGCCGAGGGCGCGGGCCTGCGCCAGGTAGGTGACGTGGCCGCGATGAAGGATGTCGAAGACACCGTTGGTGAAGATCACCGGGCGGGCCAGCTCGGCCAGCCGCGCCAGCAATTCGGCTCGCGATGCGAACTTGGCGACGAAGGCAGGAAGCATCGGCGGATTGTCGCTTTCGCCGCACCGGTGCGGCGCGCCGCGTAGACTGGTCGCCCATCTCTCCGATCGAGGAAGCGACATGCTGGTGCTGTGCGGATTCGCGCTGTCGAACTACTACAACAAGGTCAAGCTCGCCCTGCTCGAAAAGGGCGCGCCTTTTAGCGAAGAGCTGGTGCGCACCGGCCTCACCGACGAGGCCGTTCTCGGCGCCTCGCCGCTCGCCAAGATCCCCTTCATCCGCACCGACCAGGGCACGTTGTGCGAAAGCCAGGCGATCCTCGAATACATCGACGCGGCCTTCCCCTCGCCGCCCCTGATGCCAGCCGATCCGTTCGCCGCCGCGAAGGTGCGCGAGCTGACCACCTTCATCGATCTGCACCTTGAGCTCGTCGCACGCGACCTGTACCCGAAGGCCTTCTTCGGCGGCTCGCTGAGCGAAGGCAACGCCGCGAGGATTCGCACGACGCTGGTCAAGAACATCGCCGCCTTCAAGCGCCTGGCGCGCTTCGCGCCCTACGTCGCCGGGCCGCAGTTCACGCAAGCCGACTGCGCCGCCTGGGTGACGCTGCCGCTGGTCTCGATGGCGACCAAGGCGGTCTACGGCGAGGACCTGCTCGCCGCGGCCGGCGTCGACTGGAAGCCGTATTCGAAGCTGATCGGCGAGCGGCCGAGCGCGCAGAAGGTGGCGGCCGACCGGAAGGCAGCCCAGGAAGCGATGGCCGCCGAGGCATCGGCTTCCTGAAGGCGGCGGCACATGCTCATCAGCCCGCCGTTCCTGCCTGAACGCGCCGTCGCCGACGGCAGCGTCGTCTTCGCGCGAGCGGCCACCGCGCAGGTCGCCGACATCGAGCACGCTCGAAGCTAGGACCCCGGCTGAACCGCTCGCGCCGCCGTCAAGCCGGCGGTCAGGCGGGCCGGATCTGCGGTTCTGCCACGACGGCAGTGGCCGCCGCCGCGGCGACCTTGGCCGTCACTTCCTTGCG
>JAYTYH010000095.1:0-7207 GCA_043742485.1 Rhizobacter sp. | reverse complement strand
CGAAATGCGGCCCGCCGCCCAGCCCATGGCCAGCGCGGCCAGCACCGCCAGCAGCGTGGCAGCGACGGTGGCACCGGCGGCCCACCTCAGGCGCGAGGCGAGGTCGGGCAGCTCGGCCTGTTTCCAGCGCGCCAGCGGCCCCACGCCCATCAGGAACACGAGCGGCGTCAGCAGCGGCACGAACACGGTCTCGAAGTAGGGCGGGCCGACCGAGATCTTGCCGAGGTTCATCGCGTCGAGCGCGAGCGGGTAAAGGGTGCCCAGCAGGACTGCGCCGCAGGCGACCACGAGCAGCACGTTGTTCGAGAGCAGCAGCGTCTCGCGCGAGAGAAGCGAGAAGCGGGCGCCCAGGCCCACCTTCGGGGCCCGCCACGCGTACAGCGCCAGCGACGAGCCGATGACGACGACCAGGAAGGCGAGGATGAAAAGGCCGCGCTTCGGATCGGTGGCGAAGGCGTGCACCGACGACAGGACGCCGGAGCGGACGAGGAAGGTGCCGAGCAGCGACAGCGAGAACGCCAGGATCGCGAGCAGCACCGTCCACGATTTGAAGGCGCCGCGCTTCTCGGTGACGGCGAGCGAATGGATCAGCGCCGTGGCCACCAACCAGGGCATGAACGACGCGTTCTCGACCGGGTCCCAGAACCACCAGCCGCCCCAGCCGAGCTCGTAGTAGGCCCAGCCGCTGCCGAGCGCGATGCCCAGCGTGAGGAAGATCCACGCGGCGGTGGTCCACGGTCGGGTCCAGCGCGCCCACTGCGCGTCGAGGTTGCCGCCGATCCGCGCCGCGACGGCGAACGAGAACGCGACCGACAGGCCGACATAGCCCATGTAGAGCATCGGCGGGTGGATCACCATGCCCGGGTCCTGCAGCAGCGGGTTGAGGTCCCGGCCCTGCACCGGCACCGGGAACAGGCGATCGAACGGATTCGAGGTCGCGAGCACGAACAGCAGGAAGCCGAACGCGAGCCAACCCATCACGGCGAGGATGCGGGCCATGACCTGATCCGGCAGGTGGCTGCTGAAGGCGGCGACGGCGAAGGTCCAGAACGTGAGCATCAGCAGCCAAAGCAGGATCGAGCCTTCGTGGCCGCCCCAGACGGCCGTGATGCGGTAATGCAGCGGCAGCGTGCTGTTCGAGTTGGAGGCGACGTAGAGGACCGAGAAGTCGTTCTGCACGAAGCTGGCAGCCAGGCACAGGAACGAGAACGCCACCAAAGCGAAGAGCGCGGTCGCCGCCGGTCGGGCCAGCGCCATCCAGTCGCCACGATTGCGTGCCGCGCCCAGCATCGGCAGGGTACCGAGAATGGCGGAGATGGCAAGCGCGAGCCAAAGCGCGAAGTGGCCGAGTTCAGGAATCATTTCAGGGTTTCTGCCAGCTTCGGGTTGCCTTGCTGGGCCCGTTTGAGTGCGTCGGCGGCTTCGGGCGGCATGTAGTTCTCGTCGTGCTTGGCGAGCACCTCGCGAGCGACGAAGATGCCGTCTTTCAGCTGCCCCTGCGCGACCACGCCCTTGCCTTCCTTGAAGAGGTCGGGAAGGATGCCTTCGTAGCGCACCGGAATCTCGCGCGCGGTGTCGGTGACGATGAAGTCGGCGCGGATGCCGTCGCGTTTGAGCGTGCCTTGGCGAACCATGCCGCCGATGCGGAAGGTGTGCCCTTGGGGCGCCTCGTGCGCGGCCACCTGCGACGGCGAATAGAAGAAGACGAGGTTGCTCTGGAACGCGTTCAGCACCAGCGCCGCCGCCGCGGCTACCGCGACGACGAGGCCGCCGGCAACGGCCAGCCGCTTGTGGCGAGGTTTCATTGCCCGCCTCCGTCGACGCCGCTGAGCAGCTCGCCGTGGGCGCGGCGGTGGCGTAGTCCGACGAGGGCCGCCTCGGCGAACATGAACGCGGCGGTGACGCCGTAAGCGCCCCACACGTAGAGCCCGTAGCCGCCCATGGCGAAGAAATCGGCGGCGCTGTGCCAGGTCATGTCGCGACCCTCGGGGCGACGTTCATCGGCGCCGCGCCCATGCCCGAGGCGACGTCGTTCGCCCACTGCGACTGGCGGTCGCGCTCGAGCACGATCGCGCGCGTTCGCGTGAAGACGACGGCGAAGGCGTAGGCCCAGAAGGCGAAGGTCAGGAGCAGCATGGCGAGGAGCATCGTCTTCGCCATTGTCGGTGCCGCCGTGGCGCTGATCGTGGCGCCTTGGTGGAGCGTGTTCCACCACTTCACGGAGAAGTAGATGATGGGCACGTTGATGCTGCCGACGATGGCGACGAGCGCGCCGGCCCGGTCGGCGCGGCGCGGCTCGTCGATCGCCGAGACCGTGGCGATGAAGCCGGCGTAGAGGAACAAGAGGATCAGCTCCGAGGTGAGCCGGGCGTCCCACACCCACCAGGCACCCCACGTCGGCTTGCCCCACAGCGCACCGGTCCACAGCGCGAGAAAGGTGAACAACGCGCCGGTCGGGGCGATGGCGCGCGCGACCATCGACGCCAGGCGGGCGTTGAAGGCCCAGCCGATCGCGGCCCAGAAAGCCATCACGAGATAGAGCAGCATCGACATCCACGCGGCGGGGACGTGGATGAAGATGATGCGGTAGGCGTCACCCTGGGTGGCGTCGGTCGGGGCGCGGAAGAAACCGACGAAGAGCCCAGCCGCGGCCAGCAGCGCGGCGGCAGTCCAGAACCACGGCACCAGCTTGCCCGCCAGCGGGTAGAAGCGGGCCGGCGAGGCGAATTGGAAGAGGCGGAAATTCGAGCTCATGGGGGCAGCAACCGGCCTCGATTGTCGGCTCATCGGCAGCGGCCCCGGCGGCGCCGGGGTATCGGTGCACCGGCCCCGCCAGACTCATTCGGTGGCGATGCGCAGGGCCGCAGCCGTGGCAAGCGGCGCCAGCAGCGCGGTGAAGATGAGCAGGGCGCCGAGCAGCGAGAAATGACCGCGCGCCGACAGCCCGGCATCGACGGCGGAGACCGCGCCGGTTCCGAAGATCAGGACCGGGATGCAGAGCGGCACGATGACGAGGATCAGCAACACTGCGCCGCCACGCAACCCGACCGTGAGCGCCGCACCCAGGCCGCCGAGCAGGCTCAGCACCGGCGTGCCGAGCAGAAGGGTGGCGACGAGCGCCGCGATCGAGGCCGCGCTCATGTCGAACATGAGGCCGAAGACCGGCGCCGCGAGCGTCAGCGGCAGGCCTGTCAGGACCCAGTGCGACGCTGCCTTCGAGACAGCGATGCCGAGGCGGGAACGGTCGGCGAGCAGCAGCTGCTCGAGCGAGCCGTCGGCATGGTCGGCGGCGTAGAGCTGCGCCACCGAAAGCATCGCCGCCAGCAGTGCCGAGACCCAGACGACGCCGGGCGCGATCTGCCGCAGCGTCTGCGGCTCCGGCCCGACGCCGAGCGGAAAGAGGCTGATGGCGACGGTGAAGAAGGCCAGCGGCAGCCACGCGTCGCTGCGCCGCCGCGCCGCCAGGCGGAGGTCGCGCGCGAACAGCGCCGCGAACGCGCCCGTCATGCGGCGCTGCCGAGCTGCACGGAGACCGGCCGCGGATCGGCGAGGCCGATCGGCAGGTGGCTCGTCAGCACGACGATGCCGCCGCGGCGCGCGTGCTCGCCGAGCACCGCGTCGAGGCTGGCGACGCCGTCGTCGTCGAGCGCGTCGTAGGGCTCGTCGAGGAGCCAGAGGGCCGGAGCCGGGCTGGCGGCCAGGCGGGCGAGGGCGACGCGGCGGCGCTGGCCTTGCGACAGCGTCCGTACCGGCGCATGGCGCCGGCCGGCCATGCCGAAGCGTGCCAGCGATGCTTCGATGACAGCCGGGCGGGCGTCGTCGCCGGCCAGACGCAGCAGGAAACGCAGCGACTCGGCGGCGGTGAGGTCATCCTTGAGGGCGTTGGCGTGGCCGAGGTAAAGACAGCGCCACGCGGCCGCGGCGCCTTGCCGCTCGACGCGGCCGGCGGCCGGCGCCGACAGGCCGGCGATGGTGCGCAGGAGCGTGGTCTTGCCCTGGCCGTTGGCGCCGCGCAGCCAGACGATCTCGCCGGCCGAGGCGCGAAGGTCGAGGCCGCTGAAGAGGCGCCGCTCGCCGCGCTCGCACGCCAGGCTTTCAAGCACCAGCACGGCGTCGCTACCGGCCGGTGCGGAATCGTCGGGGTTTTTCGCCACGGTGTCGTTCGCTCACGGTTTGAAGTGGCACCTCGCCTCGTGCTCGGCTCGTTTTTGTGGCCCCCGGCGATTGTGATGGGCCTGCCGCTCCGCTCGCCGCGAGTCGCCCGGCATCGCACCTTAAACTCGCCCGCAAAAGAGGGAGACGCGATGTTTTTCGGCAAGCTGCTGCCGCGCGAGGGCAATTTTTTCGAGCTGTTCAACCAGCACGGCGAGTACATCGCCGAGGGCGCCCGGGCGTTCATCCGCCTGATCCAGCACTACGCCGATCCGGAGCTTCGCGACAAGCACGCCGCCGAGGTCGGCAACGCCGAGCGCCAGGCCGACAAGATCACTGCCGAAGTGAACCGGCTGCTGCACAAGACCTTCATCACGCCGATCGGCCGCGAACAGATCCACGGCCTCATCAACGCCATGGACGACATCCTCGATCTTCTGCAGGACGCCAGCGAGACGATGTCGCTCTACGACGTGCAGGCGATGAACGACGACATCCTTCGCCTCGGCGATCTCAGCGCCAAGTGCTGCGAGCGCGTGCAGAGCGCGGTGGCGCTGCTGCCGCGCATCAGCCAGCCCGAGGTTGCCGAGGCCGCGATCAAGACCTGCGAGGAGATCGATCGCCTCGAGTCGGATGCCGACCGCGTCATGCGCTCGGCGATGTCGCGCCTGTTTCGCGAGGAGAAGGACGTCCGCGAGCTGATCAAGCTGCGCGCCATCTACGAGCTGCTGGAGTCGATCTCCGATCGCTGCGAGGACGTGGCCAATCTGATCGAGGGCGTCGTCCTCGAGAACTCCTAGCGCCGCCGACTCCGATGGGAGCCGTCGAGATCTCGTTCGGCGTGGTGGCGCTGCTGGTGGCGATCGCCATCTCGTTCGACTTCATGAACGGCTTCCACGACGCCGCCAACTCGATCGCGACGGTCGTCTCCACCGGCGTGCTGAAGCCGCAGCAGGCGATCGTGTTTGCGGCCTTCTTCAACGTCGTCGCGATATTCGTCTTCCACCTCAGCGTTGCGGCGACGATCGGCAAGGGCATCGTGACGCCAGGCGTCGTTGATCACCACGTCGTCTTCGGAGCGCTCATCGGCGCGATCTTCTGGAACCTGATCACGTGGTGGCGGGGCATCCCGTCGAGCTCTTCGCATGCGCTCATCGGCGGCATCGTCGGCGCGGTGATCGCGAAGGCCGGAGCGTCGTCGCTCATCGCGTCGGGCTTGTGGAAGACGGTGCTTTTCATCTTCGTCTCGCCGGTGCTCGGCTTCGTGCTGGGCGCGGCGCTGATGGTGATCGTGGCCCACATCTTCAGGCACTCGTCGCCACTGAAGGTCGACAACCTGTTCCGCCGCCTGCAGCTGGTCTCGGCCGGCCTTTACAGCCTCGGCCACGGTGGCAACGATGCACAGAAGACGATCGGCATCATCTGGATGCTCCTGATCGCCTCCGGCTACGCGAAGGCCGACTCCAGCATGCCGCCGAGCTGGGTGATCTGGTGCTGCTATCTGGCGATCGGTCTGGGCACGATGTTCGGCGGCTGGCGCATCGTCAAGACCATGGGTCAGCGCATCACCAAGCCCAAGCCGGTCGGCGGCTTCTGCGCGGAAACCGGCGGCGCGATCACGCTCTTCTTCGCCACCGCGCTCGGCATCCCGGTCTCGACGACGCACACCATCACCGGCGCCATCGTCGGCGTCGGTTCGGTGCGTCGGGCCGCGACCGTGCGCTGGGGCTTGGCCGGGAACATCGTGTGGGCATGGATCTTCACGATTCCGGCATCCGCACTCGTGGCGGCGGTGTTCTATGCCGTCAGCCTGGCAATCTTCACGTGAGCTCGGCGCCGGCGCATCACGCGGCGTGAATCAGACGCGCGCCTCGAAGTAGCGTTGGGCGGTGAAGGCGATCGTCGCCATCGTGATCGTGGCGCCGCCGGCCAGCGCCAGAACGACGGCCGTGATCGCCGGCCACGCCGAACGCGATGTCGGCGCTGGATCGAGGCCGCCATGGCGTTCGGCCCAGCGAGCGTCGGTGGTCAGGCCGTAGACGATCGCCGACAGCATCGTCGCCGCCATCATGGCGCCGAGCAACGGCACCAGCGCCGCGCCGGTGGTGTCGTCGACACCGAATTCGCGCATGCGCCAGAAGCCATAGGCGCCGGCCAGCGTCGGCCAGGGGTGGAGCCAGGCGAGCAGATCGGAGGCGCCGTAGAGATAGAAGCGGTGCAGGCCGAGGCTGCCGCCGACGAGCGCCAGCCAGGCGGCGACCGTTTTCGAGCGCGTCGGCCTCGCCGCGGCAGTCATGGCGAGGCCGGCGCGGTGTCGCCGCAGCCGAGCTTCCTCTGCATCAGCACGACGTCGAGCCAGCGGTCGAACTTGCGACCAGCGGCACGGAGCACGCCGACCTGCTCGAAGCCGAGCGACCGGTGCACGCCGATCGAGCCGGCATTGGCGCTGTCGCCGATCACGGCCATCATTTGCCGCGCCCCGGTGTCTTCGCAGCGTGCCAGCAGCTCCGCCAGCAGCAGTCGGCCGAAGCCGCGCCCGGCGACATCCGCTGCCAGATAGACCGAATCCTCCAGGCTGAAGCGATAGGCCGGACGCGGCCGGAATGGGTTCGCATAGGCGAAACCCTTCACCTCACCACCGTGGTCGAAGACGAGCCAGGGCAGGCCTTTAACAAGCACGTCGGCGCGCCGCCTCGCCATCTCGGCAGCGTCGGGTGGTTCGGTCTCGAAGGTTCCGGTGCCGTGAGCGACGTGCCACCCATAGACGGCTGTGATGGCATGAATGTCGTCGTCGCGGCTCGGGCGGAGCAGCAGTGCGGGGCGCATCGTGAGGCTTGCCAGTGATCGGTTGCGCCGAGTTTATAATGCGCGGTTTTGTGCGGGGCTCCCCGCTACTCAAGGATTCACACCATGGTCGTCATCCGGCTTGCTCGCGGCGGGGCGAAGAAACGCCCCTTCTTCAACATCGTCGTTGCCGATTCGCGCCTGCGCCGTGACGGCAGTTTTCACGTCAGAAGGCATTGTAGTATTTTGGGCATATTGTATAGAATTCCCA
>JAYTYH010000094.1:0-2796 GCA_043742485.1 Rhizobacter sp. | reverse complement strand
AAGGTGTCGTAGAAAGCCGGGTGGTTGCGGACAACGCCGTTGACGCGGAATTCCTCGGGCGAGTGCGGATCGGACTTGATCTGCGTCAGCAGGGCGGCGTCGCGGGTCTTGCCACGAAAGGCCTGGGCGAAGCCGAAGAAGAAGCGCTCGTCTCCGGTCGTGCCGCCGAACACAGGCGCCGGCTTGCCGGCGAGCGAGAGGTGATAGGCCTTGTAGGCGATCTCCACGCCCGAGTTGTCGGCGATGTTCTCGCCGAGCGTGAGCTCGCCGTTGACGGTGTAGCCGGGCAGCGGCGAGAACGCCGAGTACTGCGCGACCAGCGCCTTCGTCTTGGCGGCGAAGCGCTCGCGGTCCTCGGCGGTCCACCACACGCGCAGGTTGCCGGTGCCGTCGAACTGGCTGCCGGTGTCGTCGAAGCCGTGGCTGATCTCGTGGCCGATGATGGCGCCGATGGCGCCGTAGTTGACTGCGTCATCGGCGGCCGGGTCGAAGAACGGAGGCTGCAGCACCGACGCCGGGAAGACGATCTCGTTCATCGACGGGTTGTAGTAGGCGTTGACGGTTTGCGGCGTCATGAACCACTCGGTGCGGTCGACCGGCTGGCCGAGCTTGGCGAGGTCGCGGTCGTACTCGAAGGCGCGGGCGCGTTCGACGTTGCCGATCAGGTCGTCGGCCCGTATCACCAGCTTGCCGTAGTCGCGCCAGCGCGTCGGGTAGCCGATCTTCGGCGCGAAGGTGGCCAGCTTGGCCTGCGCCTCCTTCTTCGTCGCCGGGCTCATCCAGTCGAGAGAGTCGATGCTGACGCGGTAGGCCGCCAGCAGATTGGCAACGATCTTTTCCACGCGGGCCTTCGATCTGGCCGGAAAGTATTTGTCGACATAGAGCCGGCCCAGCGCCTCGCCCTCCGAGACCTCGAGCAGCGCCAAGCCGCGCTTCCAGCGCGGCAGGTTCTCGGTCGTTCCCGACAGCGTGTTGCCCACGTAGGCGAAGCGCGCGTCGACGAAAGCCTTGCTCAGGTACGGCGCATAGGAACTGAGCAAGTGCGTGCGCAGGTAGGCCTTCCACACCGGCAGCGGCGTGTCGGTGAGCTGCGCGGAGAAAACCGCGAGGTAGCTCGGCTGATCGACCAGGAAGTCGCTCGACTTGCCGGCCAGGCCCGACGCGCTCAGGTACGCGTTCCAGTCGAATCCGGGCGCCAGCGGCTGCAGTGCGGCGAGCTCGTAGCGGTTGTAGGTGCGCACCGGATCGCGATTCTGCACCCGCGTCCATTGGCCGCGCGCCAGCGTGGTCTCGAAGGCGACGATCTGCGCCGCCATGGCGGCAGCGCCGTCGCGGCTCCACGAGAGCTCGAGCAGCTTCGTCAGGTACGAGAGATAGGCAACGCGCGCCTGCGCGAAGCGGGCATCGTCCTCGACGAGGTAGTAGTCGCGATCGGGCAGGCCGAGGCCACTCTGCGTGAAGTCGGGGACGTAGCGACGCGCGTCGCGAGCGTCCTGCACGATTTCGAAGCGGATCGGGGCGGCGACGCCCAGCCGCGCCAGCTGCCCCATCGCCGCCGGCAATTGCGCGGCCGAGGCGACGGCGTCGATGGCCGCCAGCTCGGTCGCCAGCGGCGCCAGGCCGGCCTTCTCGACCGCGGCCTCGTCGGTGAAGCTGCGGTAGAGGTCGGTGATGCGGCGCGCGTCGGCGGCGGGGCTGCCGGCGGGCGGATGCTCGACGAGTCCGCGCAGCTGGTCCTGGATCGCGTCGTGGATCTTGTCGAAGGAACCGAGCCGGGCCTTGTCGGGCGGCAGCGGGGTCGACGCCAGCCAGCGGCCGTTGACGTGGCGGAAGAAATCGTCCTGGGTGCGCACGGCGGGGTCGAAGCCGGCGCGGTCGATGCCGGAGCGAAGCGGGGTCGCGGCCGCCACGGGCGACGTCGTGTATCCCGCCGCGAGCACAGCCGGCTGGATGGCCAGGCCGGCGGCCAGCGCCAGCGTGAAAAGAAGGGGAGAACCTTGCACGACGAGCCTTTCTCGGCCGGCGGGTCGCCGGCGCTGCGGTGGCCGGCGCCGGGTCGGCGCCGGCCGAGACTCTAGACGCTCGCTCGCTGCCGACAAGTCGTCAGGGGCGTCAGATCTCTTCGTAGAGCGGCAGCGTCAGGAACTCCTCGAAGGCCTCCTGCGTGCTCATCTGCGTAAAGATCTCGGCGGCACGGTCGAACTTGCCTTCGAAGCCGCCGGCCTTGATCTTGGCCAGCTCTTCGGGAACCAGCGACTTGACGAGTTCGGCCGTGACCTTGCGGCCGTCGTCGAGCACGCCTTTCGGTGTGCGGATCCATTGCCACACCTGCGAGCGGCTGATCTCGGCGGTGGCGGCGTCTTCCATGAGGTTGTGGATCGGCACGCAGCCGTTGCCGGCCAGCCAGGCGCCCAGGTAGTGGATGCCGACGTTGATGTTCATGCGCAGGCCGGCTTCGGTGATCGGCGCCTCGGGCCGGAAGTCGAGCAGATCGGCGGCCCTCACGCTCACTTCGGGCTTCTGCTTGTCGAACTGATTCGGCCGGGCCCCGAGTACCTCGACGAACTCCTTCATCGACGCTTCCACCAGCCCCGGGTGCGCGACCCAGCCGCCGTCGTAGCCGTCGGTGGCGTCACGGCGCTTGTCGGCAATGATCCCGGCCATCGCGGTCTCGTTCCTGACCGGGTCGTTCTTGATCGGGATGAGCGCGCTCATGCCGCCGATTGCCGGCGCGCCGCGCTTGTGGCAGGTCTGCAGCAGCAGCAGCGCGTAGGCGCGCATGAACGGCGCCGTCAT
>JAYTYH010000093.1:0-5366 GCA_043742485.1 Rhizobacter sp. | reverse complement strand
CGGCCAGCGCGTTCACCGATGTGCTCGGCATCTACAACCAGTCGTTCGCGCAGGTGTCGTTCGACTTCTCGAGCTGGCGTGCGTGTTCGGGCCTGTGCTTCGGCGTCGCGCCGGTGTCGAGCTTCGACATCAGCGAGACGATCCTGCTCAACCCGGAGCGTTCGAGCACCGGGGCGATCAGCCACATCAGGCTGGTGACCTCGGCCGATACCAACTCGCCGGGCCCGACGTCGTTCGCCTATGCTTTCGCCGACCCGATGGTGCGCATCGACCCTGCGTACGCGAGCAGCCACCCGCAACACGCGCTCGCGTTCAGCAGCAACCTGCCGGTCGACGCCTTCTCGCCGGTACCCGAACCGGGCACCTGGCTGCTGATGAGCCTCGGCTTCGCGGCGATCGCCCGGCGCAGCACGGTTCGCCGCAGGTACGCGGCCGGCCTGACCGAGACCCGATGACGCCATGACCCCACACCGTCGAACGAGAAGCTGAGCGCGCCAGCGACAGCGCGCCCCTTACGGCGTTACGCGATGTCGCCGAAGTGGGTGCCGAAAGCGCCGGCTCGACGGTCTTCGAAGAACAGTTCGAGGGTGCGCTGGGTGGTTCGAAACGCGATCTCGGACCACGGGATATCACTCTCGGCGAAGAGCATCGCCTCGAGCGATTCGGGGCCGGGCGCGAAGTCGAGGTCGAGCAAGCGGGCCCGATAGAAAAAGTGGACCTGACCCACGCGCACGACGTTGAGCATCGTGAACAGGCCCAGGGTCTCGATGCGCGCGCCGGCCTCTTCGCTGGTTTCTCGAACGGCGCCTTGCTCGACGCTCTCGCCGAGCTCCATGAAGCCCGCCGGCAGGGTCCACAGGCCGTGCCGCGGCTCGATCGCGCGGCGGCAAAGCAGCACCTTGTCCTGCCACACCGCCAGGGTGCCGACGACGTTGAGCGGGTTCTCGTAGTGGATGGTGCCGCAGACCGTGCAGGTCGCGCGTTCGCGGTTGTCGCCCTCCGGTGTCGCGTAGGCGACCGCACCACCGCAGGCCCGGCAATGCTTGATGCTTCGCGGCGTGAACATGGCTTCAGTGTAGTGGCCTGCATGGCATCATGCAGCGATGAAAAACGTCTTCATACCGCCTGCGATCGCGTCGGTTCCGGTGGCCGGAAGCGGCGCTGAAACGTTTCCCGTGCACCGCATCTATTGCGTCGGCCGCAACTACGTCGAACACGCCATCGAGATGGGCTTCACGGGCCGCGAGCCGCCGTTCTTCTTCATGAAGCCGGCCGACGCATGCTCGTCGTGGCCGAAGGCACGACCGGCCGCATGCCGTACCCGAGCCTGACGAAGAGCCTGCATCACGAGGTCGAGCTCGTCGTCGCCATCGGCACCGGCGGCAAGAACATCACCGCCGCCGAGGCGATGAAGCACGTCTGGGGCTACGCCGTCGGCCTGGACATGACGCGCCGCGATCTCCAGGGCGAGGCCAAGAAGCAGGGCCGGCCGTGGGACGTCGGCAAAGGCTTCGACTTCTCGGCGCCGATCGGGCCGATCAGGCGCGCCGCCGAGTGCGACATTGGTGCCAGCACCGCGATTTCGCTCGAGGTCAACGGCGCCATGCGCCAGCAGAGCACGATCGGCAAGCTGATCTGGAACATCGCCGAGGTCATCGAGCACCTGTCGGCGGCCTGGGAGCTGCAGCCCGGCGACCTGATCTTCAGCGGCACACCGGAAGGTGTCGCTGCCGTCGAGCGCGGCGACACGCTCGCGGGCGAAGTCGCGGGTGTGGGCCGGCTGCAGGTCGAGATCGTCTAGAAGCGCGCAGCGCACCGTCGTGAAGCTTTACAGCTACTTCCGGTCTTCGGCCTCGTACCGCGTCCGCATCGCGCTGGCGCTGAAGGGCTTGAGCTACGAGTACGTGGCCGTGGATCTGGTCAGGAACGAGCAGCTCGGCGACGGCTTTCGCACCGTCGTGCCGTCGCAGCTGGTGCCGGCGCTGGAGGTCGGCGAGGGCGCCGACAAGCTGACGCTGACGCAGTCGCTGGCGATCATCGAATACCTCGACGAGGCGCATCCCGAGCCGCCGCTGCTGCCGAAGGACACCGCCGGCCGCGTCCGTGTCCGCTCACTGGCCCTCGACATCGCCTGCGAGATCCACCCGCTCGACAACCTGCGCGTGCTGCGCTATCTGACCGGTGAGATGAAGGTGAGCGAGGACGACAAGAATCGCTGGTACCGGCATTGGGTCGAGGCCGGGCTCGAGGTCGTCGAGCGGCAGCTCGCGGGCCGTCCGGCGACGGGGCGCTTTTGCCATGGCGACCTGCCCGGCCTGGCCGATTGCGTGCTGGTGCCGCAGATCTTCAATGCCCGGCGCATGAACTGCCGGCTCGACCACGTGCCCGCGGTGATGCGCGTCTTCGACGCCTGCATGGCCGAGACGGCGTTCGCGAGCACGCAGCCTTCGAGCTGTCCCGACGCGACGTGACGGCGCCGGCCGCCTGGCTGCGGCCCGACTGGGGCCTCGACAGCGTCGGCGCCCTTATGACTACCCGCGCGGGTGGCCGCAGCACCGGTCCGTTCGCGTCGATGAACGTGCACTCGGAGGTCGGCGACGATCCCGGGGCTGTCGCTTCCAATCGGGCGCTGTTCGCGGCGGCGATCGGCGCCACGCCCGTTTTCCTGCATCAGGTCCACGGCACACGTGTCGCCCGCATCGGCGTCGCCGACACGCTGCCGGGTGCGACGATCCACGCCGCCGACGCCGCCGTCACGAGCGAGCCGGGCGTTGCCTGCGCGGTCATGGTCGCCGACTGCCTGCCGCTGCTGTTCGCCGCTGGCAACGGCGGCGCGGTCGGCGCCGCCCACGCCGGCTGGCGTGGCCTGGCGGCGGGCGTCGTCGAAGCGACGGTGCAGAGCGTCTGCGACGCGGCGGGCTGCGCGCCGGCCGACGTCGTCGTCTGGCTCGGCGCCTGCATCGGGCCGGTGGCGTTCGAGGTCGGGGCCGACGTGCTCGAGGCTTTCGGCGCCGACGCGTCGGCCCACGAAGCGGCCGTCGCAAGCGCAGTCGAATCGCCTCGGTTCAGGCCCGGCCGGCCCGGAAGATGGCTTGCCGACCTGCCGCAACTGGCGCGCGACCGCCTGCTCGCCGCCGGCGTCACGCAGGTGTCGGGCGGCGGCTACTGCACCGTCACCGAGGCGTCACGCTTCTTCTCGTTTCGGCGCAGCGGCGTCACCGGCCGGATGGTCGCCGCCGTCTGGCTCGACAGCATCGGTCGTGCCCGCGGCTGAGGCCCGCATCCGCGCGGCACGTCGCGACGGCGTGCCGATGAGGTAGAGCACGATGCCGAGCGGCAGGACGCCGTAGAGCAGCAGCGTAACGCCGGCGCCCAGCCATGAGCCGTTCTCGGAAACGCCCTCGGCGAGGGCCATCAGGACGACGACGTAGAGCCAAGCGATGGCGACCAGATACATGATTTTCCCGAGGGGCTCCTCGCCCCGCGCCGCGATAATGCCCCGATGACGAAAAAGACGCTCGCAACGCAGTCGGCGGCGGCCGAAGCTCCGGTCGCGGCGACCGATCCACTGGCCTCGGCGACGGCGATGGCGGCCTCCCTCGGCGAGGCCTTCAAGGCCATGGCGGGTGTCTCGATTCCGCCGGCCGCGCTCGCCGAGATCCAGACCGATTTCCTTCGCGACGCGCAGGCGCTCTGGAACGGCGTTCTGCAGCCGGCGACCGCCGCCACCGCAGCCACGGTCGCACCGGGCGACCGCAGGTTCGCGAGCGCGGAGTGGGCCGCCAGCCCGGGTTCGTCGTTCACGTCGGCGATGTACCTGCTCAATGCGCGCACCCTCGCGAAAATGGCCGCCAGCGTCCATGCCGACGAGAAGACGAAGGCGCGCATCCGCTTCGCGGTGCTGCAATGGGTCGACGCCACGTCGCCGTCGAACTATCTCGCGCTCAATCCGGATGCGCAGAAGAAGGCGCTCGAAAGCCGGGGCGAGAGCCTGCTGCACGGCGCCTCGCAGATGTGGAACGACATGCAGCGAGGCCACCTTTCGCAGACGGACGAAAGCGCCTTCGAGGTCGGCCGCAACGTCGCCACCACCGAAGGCTCGGTGGTGTTCGAGAACGAGCTGTTCCAGCTCCTCGAATACAAGCCGCTGACGGCCAGGATTTTCGAGCGGCCGATCCTGTTCGTACCGCCTTGCATCAACAAGTTCTACATCCTCGACCTGCAGCCCGAGAACTCGCTCATCCGCTACACCGTGGCCGAAGGCCACCGCGTGTTCGTGCTGAGCTGGAAGAACGCCGGCGACGATCTGGCCCGGCACACCTGGGACGACTACATCGAGAACGCGGCGATCCGCGCCATCGGCCTGGTCCAGGAGATCACCGGCGCGAAGCAGATCAACACGCTGGGGTTCTGTATCGGCGGCACCATTCTCTCGACGGCGCTGGCGGTGCTGGCGGCACGCGGCGACAAGCCGGCCGCGAGCGTCACGCTGCTCACCACCTTTCTCGACTTCGCCGACACCGGCATCCTCGACATCTTCATCGACGAGAACTCGGTGCGGCTGCGCGAGATGACGATCGGCGCCGAAAGCCCGGGCGGCGGCACGCTGCTCAAGGGCCAGGAGCTGGCCACGACCTTCGCTTTCCTGCGGCCGAACGACCTGGTCTGGAACTACGTCGTCGGCAACTACCTCAAGGGCGAGACGCCGCCGCCGTTCGACCTGCTCTACTGGAACAGCGACGGCACCAACCTGCCCGGGCCGATGTACTGCTGGTACCTGCGCAACACCTACCTCGAGAACAACCTCGGCAAGCCAGGCAAGGTCACGGTGTGCGGCGAGAAGATCGACCTCGGCACCATCGACGCGCCGTCGTACGTGTACGGCTCGCGCGAGGACCACATCGTGCCCTGGCAGGGCGCCTACCGCAGCGTTCACCTGCTCGGCGGCAAACGCCGCTTCGTGCTGGGCGCCTCCGGCCACATCGCCGGCGTCATCAATCCGCCGGCGAAGAAGAAACGCAGCCACTGGACCGGCAAGGGCGCGGCCCTGCCGGACTCGGCCGGCGAGTGGCTGGGTGCCGCCACCGAACACGCCGGCAGCTGGTGGACCGACTGGTCGGCCTGGCTGGCACCGTTCGGCGGCAAGCAGATCGCCGCGCCCAAGACACCGGGGAATCGCCAGTACCGGGCGATCGAACCCGCACCCGGTCGCTATGTCAAAGAGAAAGCCTAAGGAGATCACCATGAACGACATCGTCATCGTCGCCGCAGCCCGCACGGCTGTCGGCAAGTTCGGCGGCAGCCTCGCCAAGACTTCGGCTCCGGAGCTCGGCGCCGCCGTCATCGCAGCCCTGCTCGAGCGGGCC
>JAYTYH010000092.1:0-2546 GCA_043742485.1 Rhizobacter sp. | reverse complement strand
TCGGCGACGAAACGGCGGCCGTCGACGACGCCGCCCGGCCAGGCGATGAAGGCGTCGCCGCGGCCAACCGTGCGGCTGTCGCTGCGCAGCGTGCGGGCGCCGCGCAGCAGCAGCCACGCGTGCGCAGCTTCGCGCGAGTCGAGCCGCGTCATGCCGCCGCCGCCGCCGCTGGCCGGTTGCGCGCCGGCCATCAGAAGCTCTCCTCTTCGGCCGGCATGTCGCGCGAGATGATCTGCGTCTTGACGTCGACGTCGGGCTGCACGCCCATCATCCGCAGCGTCTGCTGCACGACTTCGCTGAAGACCGGCGCGGCGACGTCGCCGCCGTACCACTTGCCGGCCGTTGGCTCGTCGACCATCACCGCGACGATGATCCGCGGGTGCGCGATCGGCGCCATGCCGACGAACCAGGCACGGTACTTCTTCTCCGCGTAGCCTTTGCCTTCCTGCTTGTACGCGGTGCCGCTCTTGCCGCCCACCGAGTAGCCGACGACCTGCGCCTTCGGCGCCGTGCCACCGGGCAGCGTGACGAGATGGAGCATGTCGCGCACCGTCTGCGCGGTCTTCGCCGAGAGGATGGGCACGCCGCGGACCGGCGCACCCGGAACGGCGTCGACGGGCTTGGTCAGCGTCACCGGGATCAGCTCGCCATCGTGCGCGAAGACCGTGTAGGCATGAGCGATCTGGAACAGCGACGCCGACAGGCCGTAACCGTAGCTCATGGTCGCCTGCTCGATCGGCTTCCAGGTCTTGTAGGGCCGCAGCCGCCCGGTGACGACGCCCGGGAAGCCCAGCTGCGGCTTCTGGCCGAAGCCGACCGAGCTGTAGAGCTCCCACATCTCGCGCGGCGTGAACGTGAGCGCGATCCGCGCCGCACCGACGTTGCTCGACTTCTGGATCACCTCGCTCACGGTCAGGTTGCCGTGCGGGTGCGAATCGCTGATCGTGAAGCCGGCCATGTTCATCTTGCCGGGCGCCGTCTGGATCACGGTCGAGGGCGTGACGCGGCCGGTCTCGAGCGCCCAGCCGACGATGAAGGGCTTCATCGTCGAGCCGGGCTCGAAGGTGTCGGTGAGCGCGCGGTTGCGCAGCTGCGCGCCGGTCAGGTTGCGGCGGTCCGAAGGCGCGTAGCTCGGGAAGTTGGCGAGCGCCAGCACCTCGCCGCTCTGGGCATCGAGCACGACGACGCTGCCGGCCTTGGCCTTGTTGGCCGCCACGGCATCGCGGATGCGCTGGTAGGCGAAGAACTGCACCTTCGAGTCGACGGCCAGGCCGATGTCCTTGCCGTCGACAGGCGCGACGCTGTCGCCGACATCCTCGACGACGCGGCCGAGCCGGTCCTTGATGACGCGGCGGGTGCCGTCGCGGCCGGCGAGGTCTTTCTGGAACGCCAGCTCGATGCCTTCCTGGCCGCGGTCTTCGACGTTGGTGAAGCCGACGACGTGCGCCGCGGCCTCGCCTTCCGGGTACTTGCGCTTGTATTCGCGAACCTCGTGGATGCCCTTGACGTAGAGATCCTTGACGGCCTTGGCGACGCCGTCGTCGACCTGCCGGCGCAGCCACACGAAGTTGGGGTTGTCGCCCAGCCGGCGCTCGAGCTCCGCGCTCGTCATGCCGAGCAGCGAGGCGAGCCGGGTGCGGCCGGCGGCGTCGCCGTCGAGGTCTTTCGGAATCGCCCAGATCGACGGTGACGGCACGCTGGCGGCCAGGATCAGGCCGTTGCGGTCGACGATGCGGCCGCGACTGGCCGGCAACTCGAGCGTGTGGGCGTAGCGGATCTCGCCCTGCTTCAGGAAGAACGGCGCGGCGACGATCTGCACGTAGACGGCGCGGCCGAGCAGCACCGCGAAGCCGCAGCCGACCATCGCCACGAGCAGCTTCGAGCGCCACGGCGGCGTCGGCGACGCCAGCAGCGGGCTGGTCGCGTAGTTGACGCTGCGCACGCTCGCATTGGCGCGCTGGCGGGCCGTGTTCTTCTTGTTCACTGCGGCGCTCCCGAGGCCGGGGCCGAGGCCGCCGCGGGCAGCTCGACGTACTGCGTGACCGCTGGTGTCGCCGAGCGCATCGCCAGGCGCTCGTGCGCCGTGCGCTCGACGCGCAACGGCGTCGCCTGCGTGCGCAGCTCGGTCTTCAGGCGCTCGCTGTCGGTGTCGAGCGTGCGCTCCTCGCCCTGTGCCTTGTCGAGCGCGGCGAACAGGCGGCGCGACTCGTACGAGACGCGGACCAGATAGAGGCTGCTCGCCAGCAGCACGATGAGGAGGAGCACGTTCAGTCGCGTCACCGTGCGGCTCCGGCGCCTGAGCCGCTTCGACCGGCGCCACCGAGAGCGACGTCGGTGCGCTCGGCCACGCGCATCACCGCCGAGCGGGCGCGCGGGTTGGAAAGCGTTTCCGTGATGTCGGGCTTGACGCGGGCGATGGCGCGCAGCCGGTGCGGCGCCTCTTCGGCGAACGGTGCCTGGCGATCGAAGACTGTCTTGCTCTCCTTCGCGATGAAGGTCTTGACGATCCGGTCCTCGAGCGAGTGGAAGCTGATGACGACCAGGCG
>JAYTYH010000091.1:0-3559 GCA_043742485.1 Rhizobacter sp. | reverse complement strand
CCACCGGCGAGCGCGCCGCCGAGCAGCTCGCAGATCAGCGCCAGGCCGGCGCCCTTGTGTTCGCCGAAGGGCAACAACGCGCCGGTCGGCTCGATCACGGTGAAGCGCGGATCGGTGGTCGGCTCGCCGTGGTTGTCGATGATCGTGCCGGGCGCGATCTGCTCGCCCTTGTTGAACGCCACGCGCGTCTTGCCCTGCGCAATCTTGCTGGTCGCGAAGTCGAGGATCACCGGCTCCTTGCCGGGCCGCGGGATGCCGACGCAGAACGGGTTGGTGCCGAGCCGCGCATCGCGGCCGCCGAACGGCGCCACGATCGGCCGCGCCAGCACGTTGACGAAGTGGATCGAGACCAGGCCGTGGCCGATGCACTGCTCGGCCCAATGGCCGATGCGGCCGAGGTGGTGCGCGTGCGCGAGGCCGACGACGCAGACGCCGTTCGCCTTGGCGCGTTCGACACCGAGCGCCATCGCCTCGGCGCCGATCACCTGGCCGTAGCCCTGGTTGCCGTCGAGCGTGAGCAGGGCGCCGTTGTCCTGTCTGATGCGCACGTGGGCGTTGACGGCGAGGCCGCCTTCGAGCACCGCGTCGATGTAGCGCGGCACCATGCCGACGCCGTGCGAGTCGTGGCCACGCAGGTTGGCCTCGACCAGGTTGGCGGCGACCAGCGCCGCCTCGGCATCGGCCGAGCCGGCGGCGGCGACGATGGCATGCACCGCGGCCGTGAGTGCATCGGCGCGAAATACGAAGGTGGCGGTCATGGCGTCAGGTGCTCGCTCGGGTGGGTCGGCGCAAGGGTTCGGTGCGGGTGCGATCGACCAGCGCCGCCTAGGAGCCTAACAAGCGGCGCGGTCTTGGCCCCGCTGCCGTGTCGGCGGCCGTGCATGGCACAGTATCTGGCATGAAACCACTGCTTCGTTTTGGCACGATCGCCGTGCTTGCTTCGCTGGCCCTGACCGGCGCCGACGCGTTCGCTGCCAGCGCGGCAGCGCCGACGCAGATCTACCAGCAGCGGGCCGCCGACGGCCGCGTCGTGCTGACCGACCGGCCCTCGGCCACCGACGTGACCGAGCGGGCCTGGCGGATCGAGCCCGAAGACGCCGACGCGGCGCGCCAGCGCGATCTCGATGTCAAGGCCGAGGCGCAGGCCGTGAGCGAGCGCATCCAGCGTGGCATCGACGGTCGCCGCCTGGCCGAAGACGACGCTCGCCGCGACCGCATCGCCCGTGCCGAGCGCGCCGAACTGCGGCGGCCGCGCGCCATCGATCTCTCGCCCGACGACATCGGCTTCGAAGGCGACTCGTATTTCACGCCGTACCTGCTGCGGCCGGCGCAACGCGTCCATCGCCAGCGCATGGAGCGCCGCGACGAGCGGCCGCAACGCCAGCCGCGACCATCGGTCGCGCCGCGCGTCAGAGGATCAGCAACGCCCGAAAGTCGTTGACGTTGGTGAAGGTCGGCCCGGTGACGATCAGATCACCGAGCGGCTCGAACCAGGCAAAGGCGTCGTGGCGATCGAGGTGGTCGCGGGCGTTCAGGCCGAGGGCCACGGCACGTTGCAACGAGTCGGGCGCGATGAAGGCGCCGGCGTTGACCTCGACACCGTCGATGCCGTCGGTGTCGGCCGCCAGCGCCCAGACGCGTGGCTCGCCTTGCAGCGCCATGGCGCAGGCGAGCAGGAACTCGGAAGCGCGGCCGCCGCGGCCGCCCTCGGTGCGCACCGTCACCGTCGTCTCGCCGCCCGACAGCAGCACGCAGGGTGATTCGAAAGGCTGGCCACGCCGCGCCACCTGCCGTGCCAGCGCCGCGTGGACCTTGCCGACCTCGCGCGATTCGCCCTCGATCTCGTCGCCGAGAATGTGGGCATCGATGCCGCACCGCCGCGCCAGCGCCGCAGCGGCGTCGAGCGACTGCTGCGGCGTGGCGACGAGATGCACGGCGTTGGCCGAGAACGAGGCCTCGCCCGGCTTCGGCGTCTCGAAGGCGCCGCGTTCGAGGCCGGCGCGCACGGCAGCCGGCATGGCGATGGCGTAGCGCCCGAGCACGGCCAGCGCATCGGCGCAGGTCGTCGGGTCGGGCACGGTCGGGCCGCTGCCGATCACGGCCGGCGAGTCGCCCGGCACGTCGCTCACGATCAGCGTCACGACGCGCGCCGGCGCGCACGCCTTGGCGAGCCGGCCACCCTTGATCGCCGAGAGGTGCTTGCGCACGCAGTTCATCTCGTCGATTGCGGCGCCGCTGCGCAGCAACGCCGAGTTGATGGCCTGCTTGGCAGCGAGCGTGACGCCCTCGGCCGGCAGCGCCAGCAGCGCCGAGGCGCCGCCCGACATCAGGCAGATGACGAGGTCGTCGGCACCGGCGCCTTCGGCGAGCGCCAGCATGCGCGCGGCAGCGTCGCGGCCGGCGGCGTCGGGCACCGGATGCGCCGCCTCGACGACTTCGATGCGGGCGCGGCCCGCAGCCTGCGCGGCGGCGTAGGCAGGCGGCACGCTGGCGTAGCGGGTGACGACGAGGCCGCTCATCGGCGCGTCTTGCGGCCAGAGCGCATCGAGTGCGGCCGCCATCGCGCCGCCGGCCTTGCCGGCACCGAGCACCAGCGTGCGGCCCTTCGGCGGCGGCGGCAGGAAGCGCACCAGCGACGGGCCCGGCAGTGCCTGCGCCACGGCGGCATCGAACAAGGCCCGCAGGAAACCACGCGGATCGGCGTGCGGATCGATGGACGAATCAGGCATCGGGGTGGTGCTTGCGGCGGGGGTCGGCATCGGCCCGATTGTCTTCGACACGCTATCCTCCGGCAGCGCGCTTTTCGCGCTGCGATGCCATGCTGATCAACTTCTTTTTCACCCTGCGTGCGGCCAAGCTGAAGGTCTCCGTCAAGGAGTACCTGACGCTGCTCGAGGCGCTCGAGAAAGGCGTGATCGACGACGACGAAGAAGGCCCGACGATCGACCGCTTCTACTACCTGGCACGTGCTTCGCTCGTCAAGGACGAGTCCAACTTCGACAAGTTCGATCGTGCCTTCGCGGCCTACTTCAAGGGCGTCGAGCTGCTCACCGATTTCACCCAGGAGGTGCCGCTCGACTGGTTGCAGAAGAAGTTCGAGCTCGAGCTCTCGCCGGAAGAGAAGGCCGCCATCGAGAAGATGGGCTGGGACGAACTGATGGAAACGCTGAAGAAGCGTTTCGAGGAACAGAAGAAGCGCCACGAAGGCGGCAACAAGATGATCGGCACCGGTGGCACCTCGCCGTTCGGCGCCTACGGCTACAACCCGCAAGGCATCCGCATCGGCCAGGACAAGGGCCGCAACAAGAGCGCGGTCAAGGTCTGGGACCAGCGCCAGTTCAAGGACTACGACGACAACCTCGAGCTCGGCACGCGCAACATCAAGGTCGCGCTGCGGCGGCTGCGCCGCTTCGCGCGCGAAGGCTCCGAAGAAGAGCTCGACCTCGACGACACGATCCACTCGACCGCCGCCAACGCCGGCTGGCTCGACATCAAGATGGTGCCCGAGCGGCACAACAAGGTGAAGGTGCTGCTGCTCATGGACGTGGGCGGCACGATG
>JAYTYH010000090.1:0-8850 GCA_043742485.1 Rhizobacter sp. | reverse complement strand
CGCTTTTTCTCTACGCACTGCTGCCGATCGTGCGCAACACCCATACCGGGCTGAGCGGCGTGCCCGAAGGCCTCGCCCAGGCAGCGCTCTCGCTCGGCATGGCGCCGGCGCAGGCGCTGCGCCATGTGCAGTTGCCGCTGGCGGCGCCGACGCTGATGGCCGGCGTCAAGACCGCAGCAGTCATCAATGTCGGCACCGCGACGATGGCCGCCTTCATCGGCGCCGGCGGCTTCGGTGAACGCATCGTCGCCGGTCTGGCCGTCAACGACAGCGCCACCATGCTTGCCGGGGCCTTGCCGGCGGCAGTGCTGGCTTTGCTGGTGCAAGGCGCTTTCGACTGGCTCGAGCGGCGCAGCTCGAGCCGCGTCGGCTAGGGCGGGGGCACGCATTCGGTGTGGCAGGCCCTGGCCGCGCGCCCAGGCGGTCAGAGCGGCGGAGTGACAATCGCGCATGCTCCTCGAATGGTTGACGCCTGCGCTGCTTGTCCTCGTTGTTCTGCTTTCTCTCTGGCTGGTGTTCCGGCGCACCGACGCCGCGCCGATGCGGGCCTTGCGCGATGAGTTGCATCACGCCATTCGTGCCGATGTGCACCAGCTCGAGCGCGAGCTGCGTGACGAGGTCGCGCGCAGCGCCGGCGGCACCCGCCAGGAGCTGACGCAGGGCCTGGCCGATTTCCAGCGCACGCTGCTGGCACAGCAGGGCGGCGCGCGCGAGGCGCAGGAGGCCTCGCTCGGGCGCAGCGCCTCGCAGCAGGCCGATACGCTGCAGCGCCTTTCGGAAACACTCAACGACCAGTTGCGCGCGCTTTCTCGGTCGAACGATCAGCGCATGAACGAGATGCGTGCCGCCGTCGAGCTGAAGCTCGCCGCGATCCAGGCCGACAACGAGAAGAAGCTCGAGCAGATCCGCGGCACCGTCGACGAGAAGCTGCACGCCACGCTCGAGCAGCGCCTCGGCGAGAGCTTCCGGCAGGTCGCCGAGCGGCTGGAGCAGGTTCATCGCGGCATCGGCGAGATGCAGAAGCTGGCGAGCGACGTCGGCTCCCTGAGCCGCGTGCTGAGCAACGTCAAGACGCGCGGCACCTTCGGCGAGGTGCAGCTCGGCGCCCTGCTCGAACAGGTGTTCGCGCCGGCGCAGTACGCGAAGAACGTCGAGACCATCCCGAACAGCAACCAGCGCGTCGACTACGCGATCCGTTTTCCCGGCCGTGGCGGCGGCGAGACGGTCTGGATGCCGATCGACTGCAAGTTCCCGCGCGAGGATTACGAGCGTCTGGTCGAGGCCCACGAGCGTGCCGACGCCGCTGGCGTCGAGCTTTCGGCCAAGGCCATCGAGGCGCGCCTTCGCATCGAGGCCAGGACGATCCGCGACAAGTACCTGGCGCCGCCGCACACCACCGACTTCGCGATCCTGTTCGTGCCCACCGAAGGCCTCTACGCCGAGGCGCTGCGTCGCCCGGGACTGTTCGAATCGCTGCAGCGCGATCACCGCGTCACGCTCGCCGGGCCGACGACTTTGCTCGCCATCCTGACCAGCTTTCGGGTCGGCTTCAACACCCTCGCACTCGAGCAGCGCTCGAACGAAGTGCGAGACGTGCTGGGCGCCGTCAAGACCGAGTTCGGCAAGTTCGGCTCGGTGCTGGCACGCACGCGGAAGAAGCTCGACGAGGCCTCCAACACCATCGGCGAGGCCGAGAAGCGCACCCGTGTCATGGGCCGTGCCCTCAAGGATGTCGAGGCGATGCCGGAAGAACGCGCCGCCGAGCTGCTGCCGTCGACCGGCGAGCTCGACTTCGACGATCCGGTGGATGGCTGAGGCTGAGTCGCCCGCTGCGGCGTCGTTCGGGCGCGCCCTGTTCGCGCTCATCGGCGGCCAGGTGGCGTTGCATGCCTGCATGGCCGGCATCCGCATGGCGGCGCCGCTGGCGGCGCTGGGTCAAGGCCATGCCGCGTGGGCCGTCGGCGTCCTGCTCGGCCTGTTCGCCGCGGCGCCGATCGCGCTCGCGCTGCAGGCCGGTCGGCTGGCGGATCGCCACGGCTATCACCTGCCGCTTCGCCTCGCCGTCGGGCTCACCGTCGGCGGCGGCCTCTGCGCGGTGCTGTCGACGCTACTGGTGCAAGGCGCCTTCGTTGCCCTCTGCGCCGCGGCGATACTGGCCGGCGCCGGCACCAACATCGGGCTCATCGCGATCCAGCGCGCCGCTGGCCGCATGGCCCACGACCCGACGCAGCTCAAGCGCATCTTCTCGTGGCTCGGCCTGGCGCCGGCCCTCGCCAACGTCGTCGGCCCGGTCACCGCCGGCATGCTCATCGACCTCGGCGGCTTCCGCGCCGCTTTCCTCGTCCTCGCCTTGCTGCCGCTGGCGAGCCTGGCGTGGGCGCGGCTGGTGCCGGCCGAGCCGGTGCGCGACGCCGTGCCGAAAGCCTCACGGCGTAGCTCCTGGGGGCTGTTGCAGACGCCGGGCTTCGGGCGCCTGCTGTTCGTCAACTGGCTGCTGTCGTCGAGCTGGGACGTGCACTCGTTCCTGGTCCCGATCCTCGGCCACCAGCGCGGCTTCAGCGCCTCGGCGATCGGGCTCATCCTCGGCGTCTTCGCGACCGCGGTGACGCTGATCCGGCTCGCCATCCCGATGCTCGCGCATCGGCTTCGCGAGGGCCAGGTGCTGGTCGGCGCCATGCTCTGCTGCGGCGCCGTCTTCGCCGTCTACCCGCTGGCGCAGGAGGCCTGGGTGATGGGCCTGTGCGCCATCGTGCTCGGCCTGGCGCTCGGCGCGGTGCAACCGATGATCATGACGACGCTGCACCAGATCACGCCGGCCGATCGCCACGGCGAAGCGATCGCGCTGCGCTCGATGGCCATCAACTTCTCGAGTGCCCTGATGCCGCTGGCGTTCGGGCTGGCCGGCGCGACGCTGGGTGCGTCGGCGCTGTTCTGGGTGATGGCGGTGGCGGTCTCGAGCGGCAGCCTGGCCGCGCGCCATGTGGGCGCCGAGCGCGCCGAGCCGGCTAGAACCTGATGCCGCCCGTGCCCGACGGTGCCGGTACGGCCGGCCGATTGGCGCTCTGCGGCAAGGCGGCTGCGTTCTGGCGGCCGGTGGCAACCTCGCGACGCTCGACGACTGGCGTCGCCGGCCGGTACTGGTAGCTCGACGGCAGGCGCGATTCCTTCGGATAGCCGGCGGCGTCGAGATACGAGTTCCAGGTTTCGCCGGCGAGACCGCGCAAGACCTGCGAGCCGATCGTCAGCGTCGGTGCCTCGCGGCCGCCGGAAAGGTGGTCGAGCGCGTCGCTGTCTTCAGCGCTGACGACCTGGCGCTCGCTGAAGGGAACGCCCCGCGACTTGAGGAGCTGGCGCGCCGAGGCGCACGGTTCGCAGGCGCTGGCCACCGTGTAAAGCGTGACCGGGTACTTGTTGGTGGCCTGGCGCAGCTCGAACGGCAGCTCGAGTTCGGGGGCCTGTGCCGGCCCGTGGGCGCCGAGCGACGACGCCTTGCCTTCGGCGGTGCCCAGCTGGCGATCGGAATACGTGACCTTGCCGTCGGGCCCGACGGTCTTGAACTGGGCGACGCTCGCGGTCGCCAGCAACGCGGCGGCGACGAACGCGATGGCCTGCGGAAGCGGGGCCCTGGAGAAGCGTCGGTCGAGCGATGTCATGGTCGGGTCTGCTGAGGCGTCGTGAGCGCGACCGCCGAATCTAACCGAGGCCATCGTCGCGTTCAAGCCGGCCATGCCTCACGTCACCCGCGAGGGCACAACTTCACACAAGTATTGCGGCCGAAGCGTGCAAATCGCGCTCGGCGGCATCGACGGTGTTCGAGAGCAGCATCGCGATCGTCATCGGGCCGACGCCGCCCGGCACCGGCGTGATCGCCGAAGCGACCTGCGACACGGCCGCGAAGTCGACGTCGCCGCAGAGCTTGCCGGCGCCGTCGCGATTCATGCCGACGTCGATCACCACCGCGGCCGGCCTGACCATCGCCGCGGTGACGGTGCCGAGCCGGCCGACCGCGGCGACCAGCACGTCGGCCTGGCGCGTGTGCACGCCGAGGTCGGGCGTGCGGCTGTGGCAGACGGTGACGGTGGCGTCGGCCTGCAGCAGCATCAGCGCCATCGGCTTGCCGACGGTGTTGCTGCGGCCGATGACGACGGCGTGCTTGCCGCGGAGGTCGATGCCGGTGCTCTCGATCAGCTTCATGCAGCCCCACGGCGTGCACGGCCGAAACCCGGGCAGGCCGGCAACAAGGCGACCAGCGCTCTCGACGGAGTAGCCGTCGACGTCCTTGGAGGGATCGATCGCCTCGATGACCTTGGCCGGCGAAATGTGTCTGGGCAGCGGCATCTGGACCAGGACGCCGTGCACCGACCGGTCGACGTTGAGCGCTGCGATGCGGGCGAGCAGGTCGGCCTCGCTCAGGTCGGCCGGCCAGGTCTCGAGCAGCGACCGGATGCCGGTCTCTTCGCAAGCCTTGACCTTGTGGCGTACGTAGACGGCGCTGGCCGGGTCGGTGCCGACGAGGATGACGGCGAGGCCGGGCCGGTGACCGGCAGCAGCCAGGCTGGCGGTGCGCTCGCGGAGATCTTGGCGCAGGCGCCGGGCGAGGCCGGTGCCGTCGATGACCGCGGCCACCAACGCGCTCTAGGCCTTCGACTGCGCGCCGAGCGCGATCTTCAGCAGGTCGGCAACGGTGTTGGCGTTGAGCTTTTCCATGATGTTGGCGCGGTGCGCCTCCACTGTCTTGATGCTGATGCCGAGGTCGTCGGCGATCTGCTTGTTCAGCCGCCCGGCGACGATGCGCTCGAGCACCTGCGCTTCACGCGTGGTGAGCCTGGCGAGCAGGGCGTCGCGGCTGGCGGCTTCCTGGTGCCTGGAGAAGTCGACGCGGGCGCGGTCGAGCATCTTCTCGACGAGCGAGACCAGCTCGTCTTCCTTGAAGGGCTTCTCGATAAAGTCTTCGGCACCTTTCTTCATCGTCGTCACCGCCATCGGCACGTCACCGTGGCCGGTGATGAAGGTGACGGGCAGAGGCGAGCGCCGTTCGAGAAGCTTGTCCTGCAACTCCAGGCCGCTCATGCCGTCCATGCGGATGTCGGCGATCAGGCAGGCGACCTCGCGCGGATCGAAGCGCGACAGGAACGCCTCTGCCGAGTCGAAGCACTTGACGCGGTAGTCCTTGCCTTCGAGCAGCCACTGCAGGGAATCGCGCACGGCTTCGTCGTCGTCGACGACGTAGACCGTGCCCTTCTTGGGAATCAGGCTCATGCAATGGCGGCCACGGGGACCGGAAGAGGGGAGGTTTCTACGGGCAGCGTGAAGGTGAAACTGCAGCCGATGGCAGTCCCACCATTGTAGAGGTTGGTCGCCTTGATCCTGCCCTGGTGGCTCTCGATGATGGTCCGGCAAAGGCTCAGGCCGATGCCCAGGCCGTCGACCTTGGTGGAGAAGAAGGCCTCGTACATGCGGGCGATGACTTCCTCCTTCAGGCCCGGACCCTTGTCGGTGACCGTGAACTCGATGACGTCGCCCTCTGCTTCGGTGTGGCGCGGCACGACGCGAAGCTCGATCCGGCGACGCGGCGTCGGCAGTTTCGCGTCGTCGATCGCCTCGGCGGCGTTCTTGAGCAGGTTGAGCACCACCTGCTCGATCAGGATCGGGTCGACCATCAAGGGCGGCAGGCGCTGCGCGATGTAGGTCTGGATGGCGACGTTGCGGCGGCGCAACTCGATGCCGGCGAGGTCGACGGCGTCTTCGACGATGCTTTGCGCCGACGACTTCTGCCGTTGCGGCTCGCTGCGCTTCACGTAGGCGCGGATGCGGCGAATGATCTGACCGGCGCGCTCGGCCTGGCGCGCCGTCTTCTGCAGTGCGGCGATGAGGTCGGCCTTGTCGATGGCGTTGTTCTCGACCCGCGTGACCATGCCGTTGCAATAGTTGGTGATCGCCGTCAGCGGCTGGTTGAGTTCGTGCGCGACCGACGACGCCATCTCGCCCATCGTCACCAGCCGGCTCGTGACCTGGGCCTTCTCGGCCTGCTGGGCGGCGACGGCCTCGGCGCTGCGCCGCTCGCTCACGTCGGTGGCGATCAGCATCTGCGTCAGGCGGCCGTCGGTCCATTGCAGGTAGCGGGCGCGAACGTCGAACCACTTGGCGAGATGCTCGACGTAGACCTCGCGCGAGTCGGAGCCGGCCGAGGTGAGCTCCTGCGTCGGCAGGCCGCCGAGGGCATCGACGGCGTCGTCGGCATCGATCTCCATGTCGAGGCCCGGGTCGCCGCCGGAAAGCAGGGCGTGACCCTGGGCGTCGGCGCCGAACCAGAGCCGGTAGGAGCGGTTCGCGAACAGCAGCTCACCCTGCTGCACCGAGAGCACCGAAACGGCGGTGTCGAGGCCTTCGAGCACGGTCGTGAAGCGTTCGTGCGAGGCGGTGAGCTGGTCGCGGATGCGCTTGGCTTCGGTGATGTTGGTCATCGACGTCATCCATCCGGTTTGCTGGCCTTTCGGATCGATCAGCGGCGACACGTACATGCGGGCGTCGAAGACCGAGCCGTCTTTGCGCATCACCTTGACCTCGATGCCGCCGGTCGGGCTGCGGCCCTGCAGCTCCTGCTCGAGCAGGCGCGCGTTCTCCTCGAGGCGGTCGCGCGGCCAGTGCGGAAAGGGCGGATGCTGGCCGATCAGGTCGGTCTCGGAGAAGCCGGTCATGGCGCAGAACGCCGGGTTGACGTAGGTGATGCGGCCCTCGAGGTCGGTGGCGCGCATGCCGGTCAGCATCGAGTTCTCCATGGCGCGCCGGAAGTTGGTCTCGGAGACCAGCGCGGCCTGCATCTGCAGGCGCCGGCGCATGTGGCGCCAGGTGCCGAGCAGCATCCAGACCGTGAGCGCGGAGAGGATCAGCACCATCCAGAAAAGCGTGTTTCCGATCAGCCCGATCGAGGTGCGATAGCCCTGGCCGCGCAGGATGAGGCCGTTGTCGGCCGGCGCCAGCGGCACCTCGAAGACGATCGACGGCCGCGGTTGCTTCGTACCCGGCACCGTCATGACGGTGCTCGCCAGCGACCGGCTTCTGGCATCGAGCACGGTGATGGCGTGGCGCCGCGAGATCTCGACCGGCACGAAGTAGCGCACCAGGCGCTCGACCGAATATTCGAGGATCAGGGCGCCGTGGAAACCGCCGCGATCGAGCAGCGGAATCTGCGCCTGGAAGACCGGGTTGCCGAAGCTGTCGGCGAAAGCTTGCGAATAGGTGGTTTGCCGGCTGTCGCGGACGCGCTCGAAGGTGTGCTCCGGCGCGCTGCCGGATTTCTCGATCGGCAGGGAGGCCGGCGTGTCGACGCCGCTGATCCCTGTTTCGGGCGGAAAGCTGGTTCCCGAATAGCTGGCGATTCGCACGCGCGATGCATTGACCCAGACCAGGTTGGTGATCTCGGGATGGTCGCGCGTGAATACCGAGGCCTGCATCAGGAAGCCGTCGCGGTCGAGCGTGCCGGTGACGAGCTCGCGGGCGACCCGCGTCAGTTGCTCGTGGTTCTCGATCAGGCGCAACCGCAGTTGCTGCTGCGAGACCTCGGTGTCGCGGCGTACCGCTTCCGTCTCGCGTTCGAACTCTTCGTTGCGCAGGTACCAGAAGGCCGAGACGATGGCGGCCAGGAAAAGCAGCACCGATAGCAGCGGGCCGAGCGTGGCGTAGCGGTCCTGGCGGGCGGCCGCCTGGCGCCGCCACCAGTGGCCGAACATGCGTTCGGCCCAAGTTCTTTTCGCTCGCGACGGAGCGGGTGCGGCAGCCGTACTTCGCATGGGGCGATTATCGACCGAAGGGCGTATGCGACACTTTGCCGACACAGAACGATGACCCTCGGAGACGACGATGTCAGCTCTACCCGAACATGCCTTCGGCGCCGCCGATAGCGACGCCGACGCGCAGGAAACCCGGGAGTGGCTCGACGCTCTTTCGGCGGTGATCGGCAGCGAAGGCAACGACCGAGCGCACTTCCTGCTCGAGCGCCTGATCGATCATGCCCGCCAGGCCGGCATCGACGTGCCGTTCTCGGCCAACACCGCCTACGTCAACACGATTCCCATCGACCAGGAAGAGCGCACGCCGGGCAACATCGAAATCGAGGAGCGGCTGCGCGCCTACATGCGCTGGAACGCGATGGCGATGGTCGTCAAGGCGAATCGCCTGCATCCCGACGACGGTGGCGATCTCGGCGGCCACATCTCGAGCTTCGCGTCACTAGCGACCATGTTCGGTACCGGCTTCAACCACTTCTGGCATGCCGAGAGCGCCGACCACGGCGGCGACCTGCTGTATATCCAGGGCCACTCGTCGCCCGGCGTCTACGCGCGGGCTTTCATGGAAGGGCGCATCAGCGAAGAGCAGTTGCTGAACTTCCGCCAGGAAGTCGACGGCAAGGGCATCTCGAGCTACCCGCACCCCAAGCTGATGCCCGAGTTCTGGCAGTTCCCGACGGTTTCGATGGGACTCGGCCCGCTGATGGCGATCTACCAGGCGCGTTTCTTGAAGTACCTGCACGCACGCGGTATCGCGGACACCAGCAACCGCAAGGTCTGGGTGTTCTGCGGCGACGGCGAGATGGACGAGCCCGAGTCGCTCGGTGCCATTGGCCTGGCGGCGCGCGAAAAGCTCGACAACCTCATCTTCGTCATCAATTGCAACCTGCAGCGGCTCGATGGCCCTGTGCGCGGGAACGGCAAGATCATCCAGGAACTCGAAGGCGAGTTCCGCGGCTCCGGCTGGAACGTCATCAAGCTGCTCTGGGGCAGCTACTGGGACCCGCTGCTGGCGCGCGACAAGGAAGAGATTCTGCGCAAGGTGATGATGGACACGGTCGAC
>JAYTYH010000089.1:0-6556 GCA_043742485.1 Rhizobacter sp. | reverse complement strand
TCCTCGGTCTGCCGGCTGTTGAGGTCGGTGCGCTCGGCCAGGTCGCGCAGGAACGGCAGCAGCGTGGCGCCGGTCTTGCCGAACAGAAGCATCGCGTCGGCGGTCTTGCCGGTGCCGTCGGCGAAACCGGCCATGGCCTTGGCCACGGCGAGCATCTGCTCTTCGGGGCGCAGGTTCTTGAAGGTGGTGAAGTTCAGGCCGAGCGCGGCGATGGCCTGGGCGGCGCCCTTGCTGTCTTCGTTCTGGGTCTGCACCGCCTTGGAGAGCTTGGCGCTGGCCGAGGTGATGTCGTCGAGCGTGGTGGCGGTGAGCTTGCCGGTCTTGCCGAGGGCGCCCAGCGCCTCGACGCCGATGCCAGTCTGCGCGCTCAGGTCGAGCAGGCGCGCCTTGAACTCGATCGCGCCGCCGATCGCGTCCTTGAAGGCGGTGATGGTGAGCACGCCGCCGAGCGAGAGAAACGCCGTCTTCGCGTAGCCGACGTACTGCTCGATGTCTTTCATCGCGCCGCCGACGGCCTGCTTGGCGTCGTTCATGTCGCCCTGCAGGCGCGCAACGTCTGCGCGCAGGCTGATCGCGAGCTCGCCGACGTTGATGCTCATGGTGCAGGGGCTTTCGGTGAAGGCACGGCGCCCAGCGCGGCCTGGTCCATGGCGAAGACGGTGTCGAGCTCCCAGCGGCTGAGCGAGACGCCGCTCGTGCGCTGCCAGGCCTCGACCGCGAGGTGCGTGAGCGGGGCGCCTTCGTGCCGGGTGGCGCTCAGTTCGATGAAGGCGTGGTAGATCTCGCGCACCGCCATCGGCAGCGGCGCGCGACTTTCCTCGAGCCGGCCGTCGACCTCGCCACCATGGCGGGCGGCGGCCTCGAGGTGGCGGCGCAGGGGCGCGCCGTCACCCTGGGCGACGCTGAGCATCACGTCGAGCTCCGCGCGCCGCGTCAGGCAGTCGCGGAGTCGCCGATAAAAAGCTCGCGGCGATCCAGCGCGGCCTTGACCTGGTCGCGGATCCAGGCGCGCTGCTTGTCGCCGTAGAGCTTTCTGCAGGCGTCTGCACTGAAGACGACGGTGGTGCCGCCGGCGATCACGTTGTGCCAGCCGAGGGTGCAGGCGGCGAGCATGTCGAGCTCGTCGACGGCGTCGTCGGCCGGGTCGCTGGTGAGCAGCTTGCCTTGCTTCTCGAACTCGGCGCGGCGCCGGCGCATGAGCGCGAAGAGGCGCTGCTTGCGCACCTCGTGCTCGGGGCCCGCCAGGTCGAAGAACACGTTGAGCGGCGCGCCGGTGGCCGGATGCACGAGCTCGAGCGTGGCGCTGTCGAGCTGGATGGCGGAGTCGAGATCGAAGGTCATGCCTGGGCGTCCTGCACCTGAATGGTGGTTTTCTCGGTCTTGACGCCGGCGCCGCCGGTGAGCGCTTCGAGCGCCTGGAAGCTGAAGGTCTGCACGATGCCGCCCTCGCCGTCGGTCTTGTTGGCCGAACCGACCTTGATGCGCGGCAGGTGGATCGAGATGAAGTCGGCGGCCGCGGTGTTGTCGGCCGTGAACGCGGCAACGAGGTCGATCTCGGTCTCGTTCAGGAAGGCGTCGCGCAGCACCGCGTCCTGAAAATACGCCGTGAACGAGCCGCTCACCATGACCGAGCCAGGGAACAGAAAAGGCACGCTGTTCGCACCGACCACCGGGTCGCCGGTGAATCCGGGCGCGATGGTGAGCGTGAGGCCGGTGACGATGGCGTAGGTGACGCCGCCGACGCGCAGCACGCCGTTGACGGCCGCCATGGCGCCGGTGGTGGTGATGGCCGTGGGCGACGTGAAGTACTGGACCGATGCCGTGGTGACGTTCTGGCCGAGCACGTCCATCGCGAGCTGGGCGAGGCCGGTGGGCGGCAGGCTGATCGCGAGCTGCGTTGCTTTGCCGCCGCTGTAGACCTCGCTGGCCGTGACCTCGGGAAACCAGTGCTCGAGCGAGAAGCTGTTGTCGGTGTGGCCCGTCTGGGGGATGAAAGTGGTCTTGCCGATGACGGTGACGGTCGACGTGGCGATCGGGCCCTCGGCGACGAGCGCCGAGGCGTTGAGCACCAGCACCGTGAGCACGGTGGCGGTCACGGCGACGACGATGAGGTTCTTCGCCAGATTGCCGGCGCTGAAGACGCCGACGGAGAGCCGGATCACGTGCGCGAGCTTGATGCCGTCGGCCAGGAAGTCGCCGGCGGCGCGGGTCACGGTCCAGGTCGGGCCGGTGCCGGCGATGGTGATGCTGGCACCGGTGATCGCCGTCACGGCAGCGAAGTCGCGCTTCAGCGCGAAGCCGATGAAGTCGCTCCAGGTCTTGCAACTGAGGTCGCCCGTGACCTTGCCACGCCACCGGCGCACGCCGTGGCGGAAGTCGCTCTTCTGGAACGACTGCTTGATTTCCTGCGACAGGTAGGTGTCCTTGGCCAGGTCGTTGGTGCTCGACACGCGGCGCAGCGCCTGCGCGGCGGCGGCGGCCGGAACGAGGCCGTAGCTGACCTCTTTCTTGTAGGCGATCTGCTTGAATAGGCCGGCGGCGGGATTGGGCATGGTGCGCTCCTAGGGTTCCTGATACGTGACCTGAAAATCGATCGACTGCGAATAGAGCTGCCGGTCGTCGTCGCGCAGGTCGGGGCCGACCGAGTCGCGGATGATCGAAACCACGCGCACGCCGTTGAAGGTGCCGCGCTGGTAGTTGAGGGCGATGCGGACCTGCTCGAGCAGGGCCTTCATCGCCGGGTAGGTCTTGGCCACGGCGCTGATCGACATGCGCGCCTGGTTGAGGCCGAAGGCGCTCGTCGCGTCGATCGTGGTGAGCTCCTGGCCGCTCACGAACTCGACGACGAGCAGCGGCAGCAGCGCGAGCTCGGGCGCCTGGCCCGGGTGGATGCCGTTGGCGGTTGTTTCGCCGAGCAGGGACGTGACTGCGCTCGCGTTCGCCAGAAGGTAGCGAACGGCTTTCTCGGCGCGCATCGGTCAGGCTCCCGGCTCGGGCGTTTCGATGCCCTCTTTCGTGAGGCGCCGGCGGATGTAGTCGGCCGCGGCGTCGACCGCCGGGCGGAAGGTGTTGTCGAGCGCCGGCCGCATGAACGGGTGCTTCTTGGCGCCCGGGTGCCGGACCGACTCGACGTTGTTGCCGCCCAGCAGCAGGCTGCCGCCGTTCTTCGGCTTGATGAGGTGGGCCGCGGTGCCGAACTCGACGAACGCCGCCCAGAAGGCCTTTTTGCCGCCCGCCTTGACCGAGGCCTTGACGACGCCGTTGCGCGCGCTGGTGGTGATGCGCAAGCTGGCGCGCAGGGCGCCCGGATGCGGGCCGGACGTCTCGACCGGCACGGCGCGGCGGGCCTCGGCGAGCTGGACCTTGGCGCCGGCACGCATGGCGCCGCGCAGGATGTTCTTCTCGATCTTGACCGGCAGCGTGTCGAGCGCGGTCTGCAACGCGGCCAGGCCGGTGACGAAAGCGACATCGCTCATGCCGTGTACTCGGCGCAGAGCATCTCGAGGCCGCGCTTTCTCGGAATTTCGACCGTGTTGACGATGTTGAAGATTCGGCCGTCGTTCTGCAGCACGCGCATGTCGGTGGTGATGCCGGACCGCCAGCGGATCAGGACCTTCACGTTGCGATCGCCGACGCGCAGGCCCTGCCGGATGGCCTCGGCGCCGCCGAGGTCGGTGCAGTTGGCGCGGCAGGCGTGGAAGGTGACCCAGCTCACGGTCTCGGCGCCGAAATCGGTCTCTCGCACGACCGATTTCTGCTGGATGACGATCGGTTCGTAGAGGTGGCCGGCCTGCATGGCTTCAGTTCAGGTACAGGGTGGCCGCGTCGAGCAGGCGATCGAGGTAGGGAATCTGCACGAGGGTGCCGCGCTGGATGACGGTCGCGTCTTCCCGGTTCTCGAAAAAGCCGCCGACGCGGCAGAGCAGCCAGCTGTGCACGCTGTCGTGCAGCTGGCCGATGTAGGCCTGGCCCTGCCCCACGTCGGTGATGTCGATCAGCGCGCCGCCGGAGGTGGCGGAGAGGGTCATGCTGGTGGCGGTGGGCAGCGTTCTCACGAAGTAGTCGATGTCGGGCTTGAGCGGCGCCGGCAAGGCCGCCAGCGGGCTGTACACGCCGCCGCCGCCGCTCACGCTGAAGCGCACGGTGTCGTTGATCGCCAGGGCCTTCCACAGACCACCGACGATGGTGATGGTGTCGGCCGCTGCGTCGGCAGTGACGAGGGCGCAGTCGCCGGCGTCGAAAATGACTTCGACGCTGCCGATCTGCGGCAGCGCGGGCGGCCAGATTTGCCCGAAGCGCGGCGTGATGCGGCCGAGCTGCCCGTTCAGGTCGGCGATGTAGACGGTGGGCGAGAGCGTTTGCTGCACGCTCTGGTAGTCGAGGTACTTGATCGACTGCACGGCGAGCACGGGGCCGCGCTCGAGCAGCATGGCCTGCGGCGGCAGGCCGTAGGCTTTGCCGTAGGGCACCGCGGCATAGCCCGCGCCGCCGGGGAACGAATCGAGCACGAGCTTCCAGCGCGTGGCCACGAGCGAGCGGTTGCAGATGGCCTCGGCGGTGCTCACGGCGGCACGCAGGTAGACGGTGAGGAGAGAATCGTCGTTCGCTACATCCTGGCGCACCTGGTCGCGCAGCTCGAGCGGCGAGAGCGGAAGACCGGCGGGGCGCGAGAGCAGCGACAGCATCGATCAGCTCCAGAAGAAAGATGCCGCGGGCGACGTAAGGCGCCCGCGGCAAAGCTCGCCGGTTGCAGTGGCGAGAGGAGACACGGGAACGGTCAGACGACCTGGGCGACGCCGGCCTGGTTGAACAGCGCGCCGTCTTCGTAGCGCGGGTAGGCGCCGACGAGCGTGGCATCGACCAGCGAAGCCGCGGTGGCGGCCGTGACGACGAGGCGGATGAACTTGAACTGGCCTTCGACATCGAGGTCGGCGGCCTTCATGTTCAGCAGCACTTGCCGGTTGTTGCCGCCGGCAGCCAGGAGCTGCGTGATGGCCTTGGCCGGAGCGATGTCTTTCGCGCCGGTGCCGGCGTTGTCGAGCGCCTGCTGGAACTTGGCGTCGAGCGTGCCGGTGGCGGTCATGATGCCCACCTTGATGATCGCCAGGAAGGCGTGGAAGTTGGCGGCGGAAACCCAGGCCGAGTTCTGCGCGGCAGACGACGAGGAAGGGTCGATGGTCGCGAGCACGGCCAGGTGCTCGCTCGGTTTTGCGTTCGGGGTCATGTGAACTCCTGAAGATGGAAAACGAGACGAACGTCAGGCCGCCGGGCTTGGCGGCCTCACAGTGGCGCAGCCTGCGATTACCGAGCTGCGAGCTGGACGAAGGGCGACAGGGTCGCGGCGCCCTTGGCGGGCGAGATCGGCGCGGCGATTTTGGAGCTGCCGTCGATGCGGAAGATGGCCCGGAAGGCCGTGGCATCCGCATCGAAGAACAGGTGCAGCGAGGTCGCCATCAGCACGCCGCCGGCCTTGGTGATCGTCCGGTAGTAGCTCAGGTCGTGCAGCTGCACGTCGCCTTGCGAGCTGAAGGTGGCCGCGTGCTGGCTGACCATGATCGGCCGGCCGAGCAGCATGCCGTAGGGGTTGTTCTGGATGCCACCGACCATCGGCGCGCCGCCCGGCAGATAGATCGGGTAGTTGCCGAGCGTGAGCGTGAACAGCGACGGCAGCACGGCCGGGTTGATGACCCACAGGGCTTTGCCGAACGAGCCCGGCGGCAGGCGCGAGATCATGTTCGCGACGTTGAGCGCCGAGAGCGTGAGTGTCGGCTGCGACGCGTCTTTGGCCTGCACGATCGATGCGCCAGAGTTCAGCGCGCCGAGCGGCTGGCCGGAGCCGGAGCCGAAGAGGATGGCCTCGTTCGTCTTCCAGCGGATCGAGTCGCCGAGCAGGCCGGGCAGGATCGACGCGAGGGCGCCGGTGTCGGCGAGCAGCTCGTCGGTCATCGGCACCAGCGCCATGAGCTTGTGCATGCGCAGGGTCTGCGTGCCGAGCACGGGCTTGGTCTGCGTGGCCGCAGCGGCCTCCGCCTGCCAGTAGGCCCGCACGCCGTTCGTGCCCCACGGCGTTTGCTCGGTCTTCGGGAAGACCATGCTGTTGCTGTCGATCTCGACGTTCTCGGTGTACGGGATCAGCGAGTCTTCGCCGAGCGCGATCTTGAACACGTCCTGGCTGTAGGCAGGCGGAACGGCGAAGCCGCCGTCTGCGCCCACGCCTTCGGCGCCGGTCGTGGTGGGAGCGGCCGCACCAATGAGCAGGCGCTGGTCGGGCCGCGCGCCTTCGTAGCCGGCAGCCTTGACGGCCATCGCGTACTCACCGAACGACTTGAAGCCGCGCTTCGGGTCGGCCTCGATGTTCTCGCTCACGACGATGCGCGAGGTGGGCTCGGCCTTGACTTCCTCGGCAGCGAGGAACTGGGCGGCTTCGATCTGGGCGTTGACGCCGTCGATCTTGGCCTTGGCTTCGGTGAACGAGGCCAGCTCTTCGGTGGTGAGGTCGCGGCTTTCGGCGGCGGCTTTGTCCATGACGGCGCTGGCGCTCTTGACGAGCTCGGCC